>CAZDAA010000009.1:0-7718 GCA_964503555.1 uncultured Candidatus Nitrosopelagicus sp. | reverse complement strand
AGTGGTATGGATGTATCCACTACACCGATATTATTTTCTACCCACTCGGTAAACCAGATTTTTTTATCATCAACTGTAAAACCGAATACTTGGGAAATACCACAATACTCTATTCCTTCACAGTCAGCCCAACTAGTGTTTCGTGAAGGAACAGTATATTCCACCATTGTTTCAGTGATAGGATCAAATACTGCTATCCGGTTTGCATTATGTTCGTTCATAACTAATTTTTCATCTAATCGTTCAATCCAATATGGATTTGATGAATAGGTTGGGAGTTTTAAATTACCATAAGAATCTTCGTGTGGAATTGATGTAACATATTTTGTGAATTTTTCTATCTCAGGATCAAAACTGAAAAAAAAGTTTCCCGATGTATCAGCTATCCAAATTTTTTCGTTTGGACCAACTGCAATTCCATTTGGTGTATCCATTCCAGATGGAAATTGGTAAAAATCAATAAACTCCTGTAAAAGAAGTCCATCCGTGATTGTGGAGGATATTGCTTGCTGTTTTTCATATTTAGGATAGTCAAACTTTACAAGTATTCCAGCCTCATTTGGAATCCAAGTTGTATACCATACATTATCTTCAGAATCAATTGTAAAGTCACTGGTTAAAGATTCACTGATTGGTGAAGGTATACCAAAAGTTCGTATCGCTTGTCCTACTTGAACAAAGTCAAAAAAAGAAAGCTTACTTCCAAACAAGTCATTAATAATTATTCTTGAACCATCAACTTCTAATCTTTGTGGAAAGACTTGCTGTGAATCATCCTCACGTGGAAATGAAAGTACGTGATATGATTCATCAGATAGTGAAAATTTCCATATTGCCCCATTATCACCATCAGTATACCAGATAGAACCATCTGGAGAATAATCCATTCCCCACATCATTGAACGTAATTTTATTGGCAGCGCATTCTGTAGAAGTGCCTCCTCAATCCATACTGTTTGTAATCTATCCCAGTCTGAGTTTGGGTATTGAGTGAATGTTTCTGATGATGGATCAAATTTTGCAATCATTCCCGTGTTTGTTTGTGCAAACCAAACTGTTCCATCTGGCACAGTTGTTATTGCAAGAGGTTGAGTACATGGTGTAGGTATCTTGTATTCTTTTACATATGAATTAGATTTTGCTTTATCATTTACGCCGCAAAATTGTAATCGTTCATCACCAATATAGTCCAAAGAAGCAGGATCGTAAGGGTCAGTACCATCCAAAGAGTCTAATGTAGTATCGCTGTTTTCAAAAAATGAAGCAGGTATAGCTATTGTAACTCCAGAAGCTAGCATAATTCCTCCAACAAATGCAAAAAAGATAATTCCCTTTGTTCGTGTCTTCATAATGAAAAAACTACAATACTACGTTATATTTTATTGCAATAAACATGAAAACACTCACAGTAATTTCAAATTTCCAGTAATCTTATCTATTTTTTCTTCTGGAGCAGGACCAAGTGAAATACAGGTTGTGGTTCCTGGAGAGATCTGTGTATGCCCAGCATCAGTAACTTCAGACCAAGGTAAACCAAACTCGATGGCATCCTGTTTGACTTGTTCAAGTTCTTTCAAGCTTGAAACTTTGAGTACAACCTTTTCTTGTCCATTCCACCATTCAGAAAACCACTCAGGATTGGATTTTCTTACATGCTCAGCACCTAGCACACATGCATGACCTACTTGAGCAGCAATTTTTCCCTTTCCCATATCAAGGTCATTTCTAACTACAATTACCTGTTTTATTGTCATATGCTTACAAGAAATTATGTATTATGAAAAACTTTGCAATTTGGTCGAAACATTAATTGAATAATACAGATTTGGAGTGTTTGTGGATAAATATGATGTAGTTATCGCAGGTGGAAGTATTTCTGGTCTATTAACTGCCAGAGAAGTAGCAAAAAAAGGATATTCTGTTTTAGTTTTAGAAGAAGGGTTTGAGGTTGGTACTCCTGATCATTGTGGTGGATTAGTAAGTAAGATTGCATTAAATGACTTAGAGATCAACCCATCGGAAAAGATCTATGACTGTGCAATCAATAATGCGTCTATTTTTTCTCCTAGTGGGAAAATGCTTGAAATTAACTCAAAAAATCAGCAAATCATTTCTGTTGATAGAAGGCAACTAGACAAGCAGGCAGCATATCAAGCTCAAAAATATGGCGCAAAAATAATTGTTAATTCAAGCTATAAAGAAAAGACGAAAGAAGGTGTCAGTACATCAATTGGTGACATTGATTGTAAAATTCTAGTTGATTGTAGAGGGATTGGAGCATTAGTAAATGATAACAGAAATGGTATATTATTATCTGCACAGTATGAAGTATATGCAGATTGGATAGTGAGTGGTCGTGTTGAAGTGTATTTTGATCAAATTAAATATCCTGGTTTTTTTGCATGGATAATACCATCAGGAAATGGTATAGGTAAAGTTGGTGTAGCCGGTAAGGATATTAACACCTCTAAAACCATTGAAGAATTTCTGAAACATAAAGGAAAATATTCAACTATAAGAAAAATATTTTCTCCAATCTGGATAAATGGACCAATCAAAAATTTTGTTTCCAAAGATATTGTGATAGTTGGTGATGCTGCGGGACAATCAAAACCAACTACTGCAGGTGGGATTTATTCATGCGGTATGGGTGGAATTATGGCTGGTAACGCAATTGCAAAATATTTAGAAACAAATGATAATTCTCAACTTGTACAATATCAAGAATCTTGGTATAGTAAATTTGGAAAGGAGTTTGAAAAGCAGCAACTTGCCAGAAAGGTACTACAAAAAATTGACAATAAAACAGTTGATAAAATATTTGATATGATTACGCCAGAGATATTATCCGAGATCTCTAACAAGGATGATTTTGATTTTCATACAGCATCTATAATAAAATTACTCGGTGTACGTAAATCTCTACTAGCTGCACAAAACCTTGTGGGATCTGAGATTAAACGTCTACTAGTTGGTTAGCCAATTAGAATGTAATAAGGTATAAATGCAGTACATCATCAGCAAGTTTTAGAATGTCACCTAGTCTAGAATTACCGATTTGTAGTTGTTGTCATAGAAACATCATGCCTAATGATAAATCCGTCAAATTCAATTGTCCTAATTGCGAAAAAGGAGATCTGATTTGGAGATGTGAAAGTTGTAGAGTGGCAGTTAGAAACTATAAATGCTCAGTTTGTAATTTCGAAGGTCCTTAAAAATGGCACAATTACTTTTGATTACAAAAATACTTCCTACTGGAATAGACGTTGATTTAGATGGATTAGTAGAAACTATCAGGACTAATCTAAAAGATGGTATAAAATTAAGGAATTTCCAAAAGGAGCCACTTGCATTTGGTCTACATTACCTAAAATCAGAATTTATTTTGGATGATAAAGAGGGACAGATGGATTCATTAGAAAATACTCTACATTCGGTTGATGGCGTAAGCGAGTTTGAAGTTTTGAATATGAGTAGAATGTCTGTTGATGTGTAGGTAATATCATGCCAGTAAAAGAAGAACCATTACAAATGCGAGTAGGTGAATCTAAACAACGAGACGTTGGTAAAAAAAGAGCCAGAATTGGTCCTGATGCTATGGATTACATGCATGTTACGCCTGGTGATATAATTGAGATACGAGGTAAAAAAACAACTAGTGTAATTGTTTGGCCCGCAGATGAAGATGAAAAAAATCCAGATATAATTAGTATAGATGGTCAAACTAGAAAGAATGTAGGTGTGTCTATCGATGATGTAGTAACGGTAGGAAAGGTTAGTACAAAAACTGCTAAATTAGTAACATTGATGCCAGTTAATGATGTTGTAACTGTTGATAAAGAATTTACTGATTTTGTCAAAAATAGACTGAAAGGATTACCTTTGACAAATGGTGATGAAATTTCAGTTATGATCTTGGGTAACTCTATAGAATTTAAGATTAGCAAATCATCTCCTAAAGGCGTTGTTAAAATTGACCGTTCTTCCAATCTAAAAATACTTTCAGAAGCTGCTAGTGATAAAAAAACTCGTATAACATACGAGGAGGTGGGTGGACTTGGTGATGAACTAAAAGCTATGAGAGAGATTGTTGAATTACCACTTAGACATCCTGAGCTTTTTAGCCGACTTGGTGTAGAACCACATAGTGGTGTATTACTTTATGGTCCACCTGGTTGTGGTAAAACACTCATAGCTAAAGTTCTTGCTAATGAATCTGATGCTAACATGTATCTAATTAATGGACCTGAAATTATGAATAAATATTATGGTGAGACTGAAGCTAGGCTTAGAGAAATTTTCAAGGAAGCAAAGGATAATTCTCCTAGTATCATCTTTATTGATGAGATTGATGCCATTGCACCAAAAAGAGAGGAGGCATATGGAGATGTTGAAAAACGTGTAGTTGCACAATTATTAGCACTTATGGATGGTTTGAATGAAAGAGGTAACGTTGTAGTACTTGGTGCAACTAATCGTCCCGATAGTGTAGACCCTGCATTACGAAGACCTGGAAGATTTGATAGAGAAGTTGAAGTTGCAGTTCCTAATACTGATGGAAGATTAGAAATTCTACATATACATACTCGTGGAATGCCTCTTGCGGAAGATATTCATTTGAAAGATTTTGCGAGTGAACTCCATGGATATACTGGTGCTGATATCAAATCGTTATGTAGAGAAAGTGCATTAAAGGCTATACGTCGCTATCTACCTGAAATTGATCTTGAAAATGAACGTATACCATCTAAAATGCTTGAATCAATGGAGATAAAGCTGCGTGATTTCTACGATGCCATGTTTGAAGTTGTGCCAACAGCAATGCGAGAGTTTTATGTTGAACGGGCAAAAATTTGGTGGAAAGATATTGGTGGATTGGATTATGCCAAAGAAACACTAGAAGATAATATGATTGCGTCTATTAACGAACCAGATAAATTTGCTAAAATGGGTGTCAAGCCACCAAAAGGTGTATTACTTTATGGTCCACCTGGTTGTGGTAAAACACTCCTTGGTAGAGCATTATCTGCTGAATGTGGAAGTAATATGATTCTAGTCCGTGGTCCAGAAATATTATCAAAGTGGGTTGGTGAATCAGAGAAAGCAATTCGAGAGATTTTCCGAAAAGCAAAAGCATCTGCACCATGTATAATTATTTTTGATGAATTAGATTCTCTTGCGAAATTTAAAACAATGGATGGTAATGCGCAAGGTGAAACCGTCTTGAGTCAAATGTTAACCGAAATGGAAGATAGTGGAACATCACGAATTGCAGTTATAGGTATTACAAATAGACCTGATCTCATTGATAATTCTATGCTTCGTACTGGTAGATTAGATATCACGTTGTATATTCAACCACCTGATGAAAAGGGTCGACTGGAGATAATCAAAATACTAACAGAAAAAATGCCGCTAAACAAGGATGTTAATTTAAAAGAGATTGCTGTAGCCACACAAAATTACACTGGTGCGGATTTGGCTGCACTTTGTAGAGAGGCAGCAGTTCATGCTATGCAAAATGATTCTAAAAAAATTAATAGTAATGACTTTGCCTTGGGACTAAAGAAGATAAAACCATCTATTACGCAAGAAATCAATCAATGGTATAATACATTGAAAAATGAAGTGTCAAATATCATCCCCAAATCTGCAGATAAAACATTTTATGGATAAAAAAGTATGAACTATAAAGATATAATATTTGGTAAGGTTAAAGCGGACAGCTCACTTACTGATAAAACTCTCATAAAAAATCTAAAAAAAGAAGGACATGAATTAACAGAAGATATGTTTAACAAAACTTTATTGGATTTAGAAATATTGGGACTAATCAATGTAAGTTGGGTTGCAAAAGATACTCGTAAAATAGAAATTGCTTCCAAATATGAAGAGGATGATGAAGTTGAATTACAAAATAAAGAAGCTCTAAAAAATGATTATGAAGCAAGCTTTCCTGGAACTGAAAATCAAGTTTAATTAAAATCTAAAATGAAATGCAGCATCTAATGCAATACCTATGAATATTATCGTAAGGTATGGAGCAGTTACCTTGTATGCTTTCCATGCAAAATCAGATGTTGGGACTTTTGTGAGCTTATAATGATATCCCAACATCAAACCACCAGATACTACCGCAAATGCCATGTAAACTAGTCCCATTCCAAATGCATAGAGCATGAAAGAATAAGGAAGTAGTACTAATGTGGATAGCAAAATATACTTTGATGTCTTTTCCATACCAACTAATACAGGTAGCATGGGAACATTTGCCGCTGCATAATCATCACGAATTTTCATTGCAAGACACCAGAAATGAGATGGAGTCCACATGAATACCAAAAATCCAATCAAAAATCCCAATGGATCAATTGATCCCGTGGCTGCAGACCAGCCAGCCATAGATGCAGCACTGCCTGCAAAACCACCAATTATAATATTTGACCAATTTTTGCGTTTAAGCCATGCAGTATAGATGATCACATAGAAAAATATTCCAAGTGCAATGAAAAATGTTGATAGAGGATTAATTAACAGATAAGCATAAACTACTGCCAAAATACTTACACCCAATCCATATGCCAAAACTGAATTTGCACCAATTCGTCCTGATGGTATAGGTCTTGTACTTGTCCGCTTCATTTTTGGATCAATATCTTTGTCATAGAAGTGATTTAGTGCACTTGAACCAGCTGAAGCAAGCGAACCAGCTATGATAATATGCATCAAATCAATATAATTGAGATCAGGACCCACAAACTTACTTCCGGCATACATGGAGGTAACGGCTGTTATAACCAATAAAATAATTATTCGAGGTTTGGAAACCTCAAATATCTCTTTTAGTACCAATTATCTTTCCAGAATATAACAAAATTTAATTTATTCGATGATCGAATTTATTGGCAAAACGATTAATTATCTAACATATTTCAACAAGCTTGAATGAGTAATTGGGAATTAGTCATGCCTGGAGGCGGACTTACGGCTATTGGTATGGCAGGTCTTGTGACTTCCTATTCTGGCATTGCACACACATTCATAGATGGAATGCACGCGCTTACTGGTCTTTTATTCTTTATTGGATTGATATTCCTGAGTGCCGGTATACTTGATGGTGGTGTTTCAACTTCGAACAGAACAAAAGCCACGGTTCTTGTTACGATATCAATAGTTTTGACATTTGGTGCTGCAGCTTTCATAGGTAGTACGAGTACCACATTACCAACTCTTACTGGAATTCTTATCCTAATTGCTGCTCCTAGTATTCTTATTGCATATATCGCAATGAAAATGCCTCAATACGTAAGACCAGTTGGAATTATAGTTTGTTTTGCTGTTAGTTTAGGAATTGTATGCTTTTTCGTTTTCGGTATTTTTGGACCAAGCGAATATTTAATCGCCGACGTTGTTGAAGATGTTACCGAAGAAATTTCGGAGAAAGTAGGACCAACTAGTATATTTGCTATCTCAATACTGGCTGGTTCAGCAGAACAAGGAAATCCTGATTATAGACCAGACAACGCTATAGTTGAACATGGTTATGCTATAGAATGGATTAATGATGATGATGTAATGCACACTGTGACTAGCTCACTTGACTTTGGTGAAACATTTGATTCTGGAATAATTGATCCTGGAAATACATTCGTACTTGATACAGCAAATCTTGAATTAGGACAATATGAATACATGTGTATTGTACATCCTTGGATGAT
>CAZDAA010000008.1:7617-13973 GCA_964503555.1 uncultured Candidatus Nitrosopelagicus sp. | reverse complement strand
AAAATGAAAATGAGGTTTTAACGCCTCATTCTCAGTCGGTTTTTGGAGTCGACATTAATTGAATAATTTAATCAAAATAAAAATCTTAACTAGAAGAGATTTAATCTTAGTATATCTAAATAACAGTATGTTATTATGGATAATTTTTGCGGCAGTGGGTATTTTAGCCGCAATTATTTTGGTGTATAAATATTCAAAAACATCAAGATATGACACACTTGGATTTTCAGTACATTGTAAGACTTGTGGGAAAAAAACTAATGGTTTGAAATGTCCATATTGCAAAGAAGAGAAACATGACTGGAGATAGTCGTGAACCAGATTTATTAACTTAAAAACAAGACATGCGCTCACATTTTAATGGAATTACTAAATAGTCCTACCGAACTTAGGAGTAAAATTTTAGAGGAGGCCAAAAAAATTGGACTAACAGAACCATGCTATCAAAAAATGCTTGATTACACGATTAAAATTTTTGAAACAAATGGATTAGGAACTGAATATTATGGTTATCATAATATTAATCATGAATTAGAAGTTACATTAGGCATATTATTAATTGGCAATAATAGAAAAACTATTTCCAAACTATCAGATGATGATTTAAAATATCTTTTTGTCGCTGCACTTTTTCATGATTTAGATCCTCAGAAATATGCTGATAAGCCCCATGAAAAAAATGTTCTTGAACATATTGTAATTGATTCTACAATAAAAGATCTAATCAGTGAATCAAATCTTGATCTTGAAATAATTAAAGCATTAATTCTTAGAACGACATATCCTTGGACAGGAGAAGCAAAGAGGGAATGTGAACAAGAAATTCAGGAATACTTTAAAAAATCTAAAATCACTAGTGGCAACTCAGAAAAACAAGAGCATCTTATGTGGGTAGGTTGGATACTTTCAATCATTGATAGGGTAATTGGATATGCACTAGGTGATTTCTCAAAGGCAATGCATTTAGCAAAAACAAATTCACATGCACTTGCGTGGCATCCATCGTTTACTGTTAGACGCTCAGTGACATATTTTGAGGATCTAATTGGAAAAGAATCTGAAATGTGTGAGATGGTGTTGCGTTGTCTTCCAAAATATATGCGCAAGAATTTTATGGATAATGTTCAGGGTTTTCTAAATCTTCGTCAGCAAGAAATTCAAACTCAAAGTGATTTTCTGTATGATGATATAAAATTTACAACTAAAATTGAATCAACAAAAATGAAAAATAGTGCAGAATTTATTAATACATTGCATTCCATTTATCTTGAACTTCCAAAACCATTACGATTGGAAAGAAATTTTAAAGAATCATTAAGTGAGCCTACAACAATTTTGAACACATTACGACTGAGAGATAAGAATGGTCCTATTATTGGGTTCGCAAAAGGTGGACCATTAGAACACTATCAACTTAGATCTGAAATCAAGGATGAAAATTTTGGAAAAAATAATACAATATTTTTAGAGCCTATTGCATTAAAAATGGGTTATTGGGGTCTTGGTGGTGGTCATAAGATGAGACAGCTTTTTGTTATGCAGGCTCATGCAATGAATTATGAACACATGACAAGTTTTGCACTACGAGATGTTATTGAAAGACGTTGTAAAGGTATGGAAAGAGCAGAATTTGTAACCAAATTTGATCCTGAACGTTGGGATTATTACAGAATCAAATTATAGTATATTTGGACAATAATTTAGATCAGCGTTATATTCTTTAATGCTGTATTAGTACTATGAAATTAGAGAAGCAATTCGATCCAGATTTTCTTTATAATCATATAGTACATTATTACATTGATAAGAAAAAATGTACGAAGGAAGAGGCAAATAAAATTGCTCAAAAAGTAATCAACCGTGAATATCAACGTCGTATTTGTAAAAATCCTGAATGCAACCATATGTCACATGATCACATAAGAAATAGTGATACATGCTTTATACTTGATTGCTCCTGCACAGAATTTGTAAAATGAATGTTTTCTACAGTAATTTATTGAGATAGAACATGGAATCAATTGACGCATTAATCACTTTAGGTAAATCACAACTTGAAAATGGTTCTTTTCATGATGCATTGGAATCATTTGAACAAGCGATTTCACTTGATCAAAACAATCCTGATTTGTGGAATTTTATGGGTGTTACATTACGAAGTCTTGGTAGATACGATGAGGCTGTAGACTGTTTTAATAAATCATTAAAAATTGATCCACGTGATAAAGACAGTTCTTAATTATTATTTACCAAAATTCAAGTGCCGCATTTCCAAAATAATATCCAACCAAAATTAAAGTTATACTCCATCCACATGAACCAAGAATAGTGTATGTAAGGAATTTTGCAAATTTCATCTTAAGTAATCCCGCAGGAATGGAGATCATTTCTCTAAAAACTGGAACCATTCGTCCAAATAATACCGCTTTATCACCATATTTTTGAAACCAATTTTCAACTCTTGTTAATTTTTTTTCAGAGACTTTTACATATCTTAGATATTTTAATAATGCAACACGTCCCAGTTTTAATGCTATTAAGTATATCACTGTTGAACCAATACTAGCTCCAAGTCCACCAATAATACCCAATAAAATAACCTGATATAATTCAAAATTATTCTGTGAGGCTAGGAATCCTGCAGTTGGAAATACAGCCATTGTAGGGATTGGTGGAATTATTGTTTCAATTATTGCGGCAATAAATACACCTGCATAAAGATATTCAGCAAGTAATGTAGTCAACCATTCAACAAATACCTCAAAAACCAATCAGATCAAAATAACATCAGGTTTGGTTTGTTTATAGTTTATGAAGTAATTGTCAATTAAAAACTAAATTGAAAATATATTATTAACTTCTATAATTAATCATTATGAAAGTATCGCCACAAAATATACTAGATTATGCTCACGAGTTATGTGAAGATGAAGATTATGTAAATGCATTAGAATACTTTGATCTAGTTTTAGAGATGGAACCTAATAATTTGAGTGCAATTATTGATAAAGGTGTCACATTGCAAAATTTAGAATATTTTACTAAAGCATTACAGATGTATGATAAAGCATTGTCTATCGAACCAGAGAATTCAGACGCATTAATCAATAAAGGCTCAATATTACATATATTGAAAAAATATACTGAAGCAGTTTCTTGCTATGATAACGTGATCAGGTATGATAAGAAAAATGCAATGGCGCTAGCCTACAAGGGTCTTTCTATTGGTGAAATAGGTAATATTTCCCTGGCCATCACATATTTTAAAAAAGCATTATCTATAGAACAAAACTATGATCTTGCACAAACCAGTCTTTTAACTGCAAAAAATCTTCTTAAATCACATTAAAAATGATTTATTCTGTATTCTAGGCTTTATCATCATCAAATTTCTGAAAAACTTCTTGATGAACCGTTTCTTGGTGTTTTTTTAACTCTTCCATATTTTCAAATATTGTCTGGCATATGAAACATTTTGGCTTGTTTTCATCAATTAAGGGTAATACCAAGGTTATAATTTCCTATGGCCTTACTTATCTTTTTATTAACAAATAATCTATTGTTGATATATGCTTGAATCAATGATTGACCAATCAAAAATATTAGAGCGTGTATCTGTTGGCGAAGAATTAACTTTTCAAGACGGTATAGATTTACTAGAACATGATAATCTTCATGTGCTTGGTATGACAGCTAATAATTTACGACAAAAATATGTTGGAGACAATGTGACATTTACTTCTTCATCATACGTAAATTATACAAATGTATGTGCTGCAAGTTGTCAAATATGTGCATTTTATAGAAAAGAGGGAGACGATGATTCTTATACATTAACACCAGAACAAATTGAAAAAAGAGTAACTACGGCAAAAAGTATGGGTGCAACAGAAATACATATTGTAGGAGGTTTTCACCCAAAACTCTCACTTGATTATTACGAATCCATGATGAAAATTATTAAAACAAATCATCCAACATTAAAAATCAAAGCATTTACCGCTGCAGAAATTTTCTTCTTTTCTAAGATAACAAAAAATTCTATAAAGGAAATATTATCTAGACTAAAGGATGCTGGTCTTGATTCATTACCAGGTGGTGGTGCTGAATTATTTGATCCTGAGATACGTTCAGAGATAGCTCGTGGGAAATGCTCTGGTGAAGAATGGTTAGATACAATGGAACAGGCTCATAACTTAGGAATTAAAAGTAATGCAACTATGTTATACGGTCATATTGAAAAACCTAGACACATAGTTGATCATTTGATAAAAATTAGAGATCTACAGAAAAAAACAAACGGGTTTATCACTTTAATTCCACTTAAATTTAGTTTGGAAAATACTGAGCTTGAAAAGAAAAATAAACTTACACAAGAATGTTCATCAATATATGATCTAAAAGTTATTGCATTATCACGTATTATGTTGGCAGGTGTACTAAACAATATCTCAGTTTATTGGGTTGCAGATGGCAAAAAACTTGCACAAACTGCCCTGGTTTTTGGTGGAAATGATCTTGTAGGTACGGCTTTTTCAGAGGAAGTGTATAAGGCTGCAGGAAAATCCACAAATTCTTCAATAGAAGATTTGGTAAGATTAGTTAAAGAAATAAAAAGAAAACCCATACAACGTGACACATTTTTTAATACATTGAAAACATTTTGAGGTTATGTTGTAGGTTTCTTTTCAGTTTTTTTGGCACCACTCTCTCTTTTTCTTCTTGCTCCAAAACTTATCAGTACTAATAAAAATCCAACACCAATCAATATTCCAGATAATGTTTTGTAATCTGTATTTTCACGTTCAGAAATTAGGAAATCAAGTTTTTCATCTTCAGTCATACCTGCATAGCCAATAGGTGTGATGCTATCAAGATAGAAAGTTAGTGTTCCACCAACAAGAATCATGATCACACCAGCAGCCATCATTTTTTTGTCTATTAACAATATGTGATATTGGTTGAATACCTGATATTAATTTTCTATCTAAATTTTTTATTTATATAAATCAAATTCAGGTTTTCTTTCCTGCGATTTAACTTCAGCAGTAATTGCCTGTATTACTTCAGGATGGTTATATGTTAAATGACGCATAAACTGAGCAGATTTTTCATTTCGAAAAAAATCATCAGCACGAAGAGATTCTTCAGTAGTTAGATCGTCAATAAATGAATCACATTCTTTACATGGATCAAAATCTAGAAATAATTTCATAAACTCATTTAGAGAAATGCTTTATAAATTTCTCCATCAAATTGATCAACTAATAGTTACTCAGTCATCATTAGCGATAATTGATAGAAGACCTGAAAAGTCATAAACAGTTCTATCCATATTTTTGCATTTCATTTTCAATAATTATTAAAGTGAAATTATTAATATAAAAACTACGAATAAATCGTCCATGCAAATGATCCATAATGTTTTACACTATTTTTAGTTCAAATTCAGGTGTAAGGTTTTTTTGTCTGGCCATTTCAAAAACTTTTTTAATAGAATCTTCTCCTTCTGTACCCATATTTACTGTGACGTTGTTTACATACATTTTTACAAATTTTTCAATTAAATCTCGTGGTTTATTTCGTCCATACTGCATTGCATAATCTATTGCATCTGTAGTATGTTCTAAACCATATTCAATGGAATCTTGCAAAAACCTATCAAATTTTTTTATAGATTCTTCACCGAAACTTGTTTTCATTACATTGATTCCTAATGGTACTGGTAATCCATTTGTTGTTTTATCCCACCATTCACCAACATCTAGAATTTTTACATTTCCTTCCTGTTTGTATGATATCTGAGTTTCATGTATGACTAAACCTGCATCAACTTTACCACTTTTTACTGCAGCTGGAATATCACTAAAATTCATGGGCAGATAATTAAATTTGCCAATCATGAGTTGTAAGAGTAAAAATGCTGATGTCATTTTTCCTGGAATTGCAATAAGTGAATTTTGTAATTCATCAATGGACATATCTTTGTTTGATGTTACAATAGGACCATATCCAATACCAAAGCTACCACCAGATCTCAAAATTGTATATTCTGGTAAATATGCACATGCGTGAACAGATACAGCAGTAACATCCAGTTCAGGATCTACTGCTTTTTGATTCAATTCTTCAATATCACCAATAACATGTTTTATAGTGAAATCGTCCGATCTTACTTTGCCATTTAGCATGCCATAAAACATGAAAGCATCATCTGAATCAGGTGTATGACCAACAGAAATTTCCATGACTTAGATCTGAAATTTGATTATAAATAATATGAGTTGTGATTTGACTAGTGTATTATATTTGAAAATATTATGTTATTTTATTTCAATTTTATTAAAAATTTTCAG
>CAZDAA010000008.1:0-7517 GCA_964503555.1 uncultured Candidatus Nitrosopelagicus sp. | reverse complement strand
TATTATATTTGAAAATATTATGTTATTTTATTTCAATTTTATTAAAAATTTTCAGCAAATAGGTTTAATAGATGTTCATCAAGGATATCGCCTATGGCTAAATACAAGTCAACAGAGCAAGTTCTAAAAATTATTAAGGATAAGAATCAGATCCGTAATTTTGGTGTTATTGCTCATGTTGATCATGGTAAAACAACCATGAGTGATAGCCTTTTGGCACATTCCGGAATAATTGCACCTTCTGCCGCAGGTAAAGCTCTTGCATTAGATTACATGAAAGAAGAGCAAGAACGTGGAATCACTATAGTTCAAGCTAATGTCACTTTGCATTACAAGCAGGCCGATAAGGAATATGTAATTAATATGATTGATACACCTGGACATGTAGATTTTTCAGGAAGGGTGATTCGCAGTCTTCGAGCAATTGATGGTGCTGTGGTTGTTTGTGATGCAGTTGAAGGAATTATGACTCAAACTGAAACTGTAACAAGAATGTCATTAGAAGAAAGAGTACGACCAGTTTTATACATAAATAAAATTGATCGTCTGATAAAGGAATTAAGATTGACACCAGAAGCCATGCAAGAAAAACTTGCAAACGTTGTTACAAGTTTTAATAATTTAATTGATACATACGCTGAGCCAGAATATAAAGAAAAATGGAAGGTTTCAATACAGGATGGTAGTGTTACCTTTGGCTCTGCCAAGGATAAATGGGGATTTAATGTAGATATAATGAAAGAAAAAGGGGTTTCCTTCAAGGATGTAATCACAGCATATTCCGATGAGGGTGACGTTAATGTTCTTGTTGAGAAAGTACCTCTTGCAGAAGCAATTTTGGGCATGGTTGTTAAACATCATCCACCACCACATGTTGCACAAAAATACCGTGTTCCAAAGATTTGGAAGGGTGATCTTGATTCTGATATCGGAAAAGCCATCCTAAATTGTGATGATAATGGTCCTGCTGTGATGATGGTCGTGAATATGCAAATGGATCCTGCTGCGGGCCCTGTAGCTATAGGAAGATTATTTTCTGGCACAGTAAAGGATGGTGATACTGTTAATCTTATTGACACTCATCGTGAAGCAAGAATTCAATCTGTCAATTTTTTCATGGGTAATCAACGAGAGATGGTTGGGCAACTTTCCGCTGGAAACATTCCTGCACTTCTTGGATTAACTGAAGCTAGGGCAGGACAAACTGTATCAACAACTAAAGGAATCGAAGTGTTTGAAGGAATAAAATACGTATCAGAACCTGTGGTTCAAATGGCCATAGAACCAAAGCATCCTAAGGACCTTCCGAAGATGATTGAGATATTAAAAAGGTTAACGATAGAAGATCCAAATCTGATTATCAAAATTAACGAAGAAAGTGGTGAAACAATCATGGCAGGAATGGGTGTGTTGCATTTAGAGATTGCAACAAACCAAATCAAGGAGGCTGGCCTGGACCTTGTGACCTCTGAACCATTGATAAATTATCGTGAAACTATAACACAGCCTACTGAACCTATAATGGCAAAATCTCCTAATAGACATAATAAAATTTTCATGAGAGTTGAACCATTAGAACCAGAAATTGCGGAAATGTGCAGGACTGGTGAATTAGGTGAAATGAAAGATAAAAAAGAAATGACTAAAATTCTTCGTGATCATGGATGGGAACCAGATGTTGCCAAGAAAGTAATGAGATTTGATTCTCGTGGTAATATAATGATTAATGGTACAAAAGGTGTTCAATTTATTGATGAATCTAGCGACTCTATACTTTCTGGTTTTGATGATGTAATGAGAGAAGGACCACTTGCAAGAGAACAGATGAGAGATTGCAAGTTCACATTTACTCATTTTGTACCACATGAAGATACTGCACATAGAGGCTTATCACAATTAGGCCCAGCATCTCGAAGAGCATGTCTTGCTAGTGTCTTATTAGCGCAATCAGTAATTCTTGAGCCAATACTTGGAATTGAAGTTAGAGTACCACAAGATCTAGTTGGAAATGTTGCAAGTGTTCTTTCTGGTAAACGTGGTAAGGTAATTGATATGCAGCAAAAAGGTGTTGTTAGTATAGTTATAGGCGAGGTTCCTGCATCTGAAACTTTTGACATTTCTCAGGTAATGCGTGGTCAGACAGCAGGTAAGGCTATGTGGAATACATTCTTTAAATCTTGGTCACCAATCCCAAAATCATTAGTTGCCCAACTAATACCAGATATTAGAAAAAGAAAGGGATTAAGTCCAGAACCACCAAAAGCTGAAGAATTTATTGATAGAGAGTAATTAACAGCCTTCTTCATGCAATGTTGTTAAAATAAAAGCCATCTCATTCACAAAACCATCTTCAGAATCATCAACTGTATATTCACGTGTATGAACCCAAAAATCACTGTTTGACATACTTTATGATGTATTTTTTATTATAATAGAGCCAATGATTTTTTGATTCACTAAATTATTCAAAATGTTTGATATATTCTAATATTCAGCAATTAGGATATGAAATTGTATATACGTATAATCATGGTATAATAATTAATGAAAGTGAATCCTTTCCATCTTTTATTATGGACATTTAGAAGGAACGAAAATGATGTTGTTAGTCTTTACAACACATTATCACCTATGATGCAATTGATAACTGACAATAACATGCTGAATTTTGGTTATTGGGAAGATGAAAATATCACACCTAGTGAAGCTCAAAACAAATTATGTGATTTGATTGGAATAACTGCCGAATTAGATACAGCGGGTACATTATTAGATATAGGAAGCGGCTTATCATCACCGGCAATAGAATGGTCAACTAAATATCCATCCACAAAAATTTCATGTGTGAATATAAATTTTCAACAGTTAAAATTTGGAAAAGAATATGCAAAAGAAAAAATACCAAATCTAATACATCAAATTAACTCTACTTCTACATTATTACCATTTTCAGAGAATTCTATAGAAAGAATAATTGCATTAGAATCAGCTCAACATTTCAAGCCATTTTCAGAGTTCATTTCTGAATCACATAGAGTTCTAAAAGATGATGGAATTCTTACATTTGCAATTCCAGTAATGAAAAAAAAATCTAATCCAAAAAATCTTGGTATTTTAAAATTGACATGGTCATCTGAACATTATCATGAAAAT
This sequence comes from uncultured Candidatus Nitrosopelagicus sp., assembly GCA_964503555.1. Taxonomy (GTDB): domain Archaea; phylum Thermoproteota; class Nitrososphaeria; order Nitrososphaerales; family Nitrosopumilaceae; genus Nitrosopelagicus. The sequence goes on along the minus strand of CAZDAA010000008.1, from coordinate 4,364 downwards.
TTTATAATTAATGCGACAGAAAAAAAATTTGACATAGTAGAAAAATTAGAAATTGGTTCTTATGTATTTGAACCACTTACAAATTATTATCTAAAAAACAGGGAGAAATTACGGGATATATTGTTAACACAATATCCTTCATACGTAGAAAAAATCTTGTATAATTCACTATTAAAAATGAAAAATGCCTCAGAACAAAAATTGATTGAATATTTTGTAATAAAATGTTTAAAAAATAATTGAAATGATAGCAAAGAAATCAAAATAAGGATTGTAAATACATTTCCTTTTCTTATTCAGTTATATTATAATCATCCATGCTATGACTGTGAACCCTTCTATCGAGAACGAACTATTGGGAACTGTTGAGGATATTTTAAATTTAGATGACTTGATGAGATTTGCGGCAATAATTGATCTTGATGGGACCATCATTGAGGGAATTATGAAAGAAGGCAAAACTAGCTTAGAATCACAAAAAGAACAAGAAAAATTTTGTAAAGAAGCAAGTGAAAGAAGACAAATCAGAGAGAGCTATAATGATTCATTAGGAAAAATACGATATGTTCATTTAGAAAGAGAAAATGTAACACAGATTACTATCTATCCAAAAACATGTACAATACTTGTTACTATGGAACCAGAATTAAGCATAGATAAAAAATTAGGAATAATAACAAAAATAAAAAAAATTACATCAAATTTGTAATGATTATAGAATGGTGAAAAAATTGGTGAAAATTTTGATTGATGAAATGGATGATGGAATGGATGAAAGACTATCTAGTGTTGGCTATGATGCATATAGTGTGAAAAAACTTCGCACGCAGGGATTTAAACTACATACTGATTATTCTATTATTAATTATGCAAAGGAAAATGAAATGATTTTAGTTACGCGTGATACAGAAAGTGGTCAAGCATGTGATGAGAATAGTATTCCATGTATATTATTAGATAATAATGAAATATTCAAGATTGTTTTGGAAAAATTAAAAGCATTCACTTAGAAACGAACTAGGATTTTAGTAGATATTAAACATTATTTTGTTTTTGTATTTTTTTTCCAATAATGATCGGCGTAATCAAAAGTATTGGTATAGTAATCGCAATAAAGACAGTTTGGAGTTGTGTAATAGTAAGAGTAAATATAATTGCACTTGAACTGCTAATAAATAATGTCAAAAATGTACCAACGCATGTAGGACATGCAATAAATAAACCAGTTGTTGCACCTATACCAGTTAAACTACTACCTTTTTTTGTGAATGACATTATACTTAATGCAAGCGACATATTAAACCCAACAAGGTATGATACAATTATTTGCAACAAAAGATTTATCGGGATTATTTGAAATCCTATATGTTCTGTCATATACACAATAATTTTTGGTACGTAGCCGGGCTCACCACAACAAGGGATTAAAACGATAGATGGAATTACTGCATCATAATGATACGAAAATGTTACATCAGGTTGATAAATTAGCATTCCAGATGTAATAGAAAAAAAACACCAGTATGCAATGAATGTGATAATAAAAATTTTTTTTGCTTTTTTGTTTAAAGTTATACTTGCAATGCTTCCTAGGAGATTATCATTTCCTTCTAAAACTTTACGATGATGATAACGATATAAGCCATATGAAATTGCTCCAAATGATAAGCTCATTATAATGTAGAATGCTACAGCAAGTCGATCTGTAGCCTTAATCGAATCAGGTGTAACAGAAAAATCCTGCATGCCTGAATACACCAAAAAAAGTATTCCGATTGAAATAAAACCTAATACAATAAACAATCTATCATTATATTTTTTTGAACTAGTATGTTTTTCCATACATTAAAAAATTTATTACTATAATTTATGCTTATTAGAAAGCAATTTCTGGTTTAGTTGATAGTGGATTGAAAATTGATGACGCACAGGAGCAAGATTATGAATTAGTACGAATAACCCATCTTGGTTTTGTTGATGAATATGGTATAGAAGGATTGTTATTACTAAAGGCTGATGATGGAAGAGAATTTCATATGCACGCTTTTTCAGGCGAGGTCGCTCGACATATATCTAGTTTCTTGGATGAACAACAACCCATTCCTACTATCTATAAAATGCTTGAAGAAATATGTGAAGAAAACGGGATTTTTTTGGTAAAAGTAAAAATTTATGAGAGTGGTGAAGCGCTTCGAGCAAATCTATACTTTACGGGTAAAAAAGATATGGTATTACGGAATTATCGTGCATCAGATGCTGTTGCACTTGCGGTGTACTATAAAATACCAATATTAGTTAGAAACAACCTATTACAAGAAACTATAAGTTCTAAGTGATAATTTTATCTAATACATCATCTTCTTGCGCTATTTTTATTTCCATGGCTATTCTACGACCAACTCCAAATGTTTCACCATATTGATATTTTGTATATGGACTTGTAGTTGCAACAATTGGATTGCCAGGAACTCTAAGTGAAACATCATAAACAATCATTTCAAGATCTTTTGTAATTACACTTTGAAGTGAGAACGGCCCAATTATTCCCGGAGGATATTCCCTTTTAACAGCTGCCACAAACTTATCACCCATAGAAATCACTTTTTCCAGTAATGATTCACGAATACTTGCAGGAGTATGACCCACTTCAATATTTTGTGGATCAATATCTAGTTCTAGTTGTTGCTTAGCAGGAAGTGCATTAAAATCATGTAAGTTTGTTTGAAGTCTTCTTTCTATTCCAATGAAATCAACATTTTTCGAGATTGGCGTATAGAAATAATTAAAATTGAGATAGGTACCAATAGCAAGTTCTTCAATTACAGCATCACGTAAACCAATTTTTGATATAACCCCCTGCCTAATTTTTTCTTCTGATTTTTTCTTGTAATCCGAGAATGATGAAACTGTAAAAAATGCTCTTTCCAATTTACGTTTTTTTTCTTGTACTTTAACAATTGAAGGTCTGTTAATGTCTTTTGGATTTTTAAAAATTTTTGGATGCTTTAAACCAGCTTTTCGGAGTAAATAGTACTGATTTTTTTTATTGTTTCTTTCTTCAGCCTGAAATAGTGCACGATTTCCAAATATTGGAACTTTAAAAGAATTTTCAATTGTCTTATAACCAAGATATGCTGTTAAGGAACGATGCGGAACTATCAACGTATTTGTATCTTTTAGCATTTTTTGATTTTTAATAGAAGACATATCACTAAATTTTTTTAAAACTTTGATTTCATTAGCAATTCTACTAAAACGCTTGTAGGGGGTTTCTCTACCTTTTTGGCAAAATACTATTGTTTCAAAATTTTCGTCCTTTGCACCATCCATAATTTCAAGAGCTGAGTGGCTTCCAAGTACACCTATTCGAAGATCAGTATATTCATTAATAATTTTTTGAATATCTGATCTTTTTATCATATATTATCGATATTGTAACCATAATATGAAGTTGAGTATATTTTTAATCAATGATGCTTTCAAAATATTAAAATGAATACTGAAATGGTTTTGGTTGGCATAATTTTGTTTTCTGGTATGATTGCTGCATCAGTAAAGTTATGGTTAAACAAACGTAAGCAGCAGGAAAGTGACTATTTAGATTCAGATACAAATGATGATTATGATACATGATATGACTCTTACTTAAAATATTGTAAAGTTCATTGGATATCATGAAATTAGTAATTGGAATAACTGGTAGTACAGGTGTAATTTATGGAATTAGGATTCTTGAAAAATTGAAAGAATTCAATATCGAGACCCATTTGATTATGTCAGATTGGGCACAAAAATGTATCACAATGGAGACTGAATATGATCTAAATTATGTAAAATCACTGGGTACAGTAATTTCCGATGATGCAAATATGGCTGCAAGTATTTCAAGTGGTACTCATAAGACTGATGGCATGATAGTTATTCCATGCAGTATGAAAACATTATCTAGTATTGCAAATGGTTACGATGAAACATTAGTTGCCCGCGCAGCTGGTGTAATCATAAAAGAATCACGAAAATTAATTCTTGTAGCACGGGAGACACCTTTGACAGCTATTAATTTAGAAAACATGCTAAAACTAGCAAGATTAGGGATTATAATTATGCCACCAGTCACTGAGTTTTATACCAAACCCAAAAACATCGATGATTTGATAAATCATATTGTTGGAAAATGTTTAGATCAATTTGATATCGAACATGATCTTTTCCCTAGATGGGGCTCTAATAATTAAAATAACATTGTTAGGATGTTTCGCCCTTATTGTTTTCTTTAAAATCTTTTAATTCCTTATCACCTTCAATTTCCCCCTTTTTGTATTCAGATTTTGCCTTACCAAACGTCTTTGCAAGCTGAGGGATTT
>CAZDAA010000007.1:0-15455 GCA_964503555.1 uncultured Candidatus Nitrosopelagicus sp. | reverse complement strand
AGTATATTGAAAAGATTGATCAATGTTTAAGTGAACAAACTATCAGTGGTGTTACACTTAACTCATTTACGGCAAAATGGGCAGCTGACTTTAAAGAAAAAATTATGGAAGCAGAAAGTAATGAAGAATTAGAGAATGCTATGAATGAATTCTATACAATAGTATCTCATTGTAAGCCATAGAAATATGAATGATAAAAAGAAAAAATGTGTTATTTGTGGGTGTCAGGATCATAAACTTATTGGATGCATGAATCATAAAGCAAAAAAATGTAGTTGCTATAAAGTCTAGGTAAAAATATAATATGAACTATATCAGACATACTTAGTTTGGCAACAGTTTCAAGGCAAAAATCAAATTTACTAGAACAATTTAATGAAACTAGAACTAGAACATTAAATCTAGTGCAGACACTAGAAAAAGACGATTTTGTTGTACAGACTGCCTCTTTTATGAGTCCGCCAAAATGGCATTTAGGTCATGTTAGCTGGTTATTTGAAATTGTTATGAGTAAAACATCCCAAAATTATGAATTCTATTCAGAGGAATTTAATGAATATCTAAATTCGTATTATCATCAATTTGGGGAACCACATGATAAAGATAAGAGGGGATTAGCCACAAGACCTACTGTTGATCAGGTTTTTGAATACTTTCATATTATAACCAATAATGTTAGTAACATTTTGCAAAATGAAGTATTAGATGTAAAAACACAACAGCTGTATTTGATGGCAATAAATCATGAATGCCAACACCAAGAACTTTTAGTATATGATTTACAGCACCTCTTGGCGGATAAGTATAGACCAGTAACACACAATACATTTCCAAGTACGTTACAACAAAAATATAATTCGGTCAAGATTGATGGTGGTTTATATCCACTAGGTTATTCTAGTGATCAATTTTGTTATGATATAGAATTACCCGAACACAAAGTCTACCTCAATGACTATAAAATTGATGTCTATCCAATAACCAATAGACAATACATAGAATTTATCGAGGATGGAGGCTATGATGATTTTCATTATTGGCTTTCAGATGGTTGGGAAAAAATAGAAAATGAGGGATGGAACGCCCCTATGTATTGGGAAAAGGTTGATGGTCAATGGATGACATGTGACTTTTTGGGAAGACGAAAGATCAATCCAAACGAGCCTGTTTGTCATGTGAGCTTTTACGAGGCTGATGCATATTGTAAATGGGCTGGAAAAAGACTCCCAACGGAAGCAGAATGGGAGAAAGCTGCTTGCTGGAACGAAGAAACCCAAAGTAAGTCAATCTTTCCATGGGGTAATGAATCACCAGCTACCAGACATGCAAATCTGTTGGAATCATATTTGTGGAATTGTACTGAAATAGGTGCATACCCTGAAGGTAAAAGCCATTATGGTTGTCATCAAATGATTGGAGATGTTTGGGAGTGGACATCCTCAGAATTCACTGGTTATCCTGGATTTAAGACAGGTTTTTCTGAATACAATGACAAGTGGTTTGCAAATCAAAAAGTGCTGAGAGGAGGATCCTTCGGTACACCATCATCGTCAATACGTAGCAGTTATAGAAATTTTTTCAGATTAGATGAAAGATGGTTATTCTCGGGATTTAGATGTGTAGAAAATATTTAGCCATTCTTTGAGAGTAATACCATAGCAAAATACTGGTTTTTGTCATACCACATATCTTTAATTTCAAATCCAGCTTTTTCTGACATCTGTTTAATATTTGAAATTGTGAATTTCTGCGAGTTTTCAGTGTGTATTAGTTCGTCCTTTTCAAGATTCAAGGTTAAATTGGCTTTAGGTATGTCTATGGTCTGTCTGTATAATGAGCGCAAATACATTTCAATTTTATTTTGTTCTTCATTATATACAGCATGATGTCTAAATTTCTGGAGATCAAAATTACCACCAAGTTCTGAATTGATTCGTGATAAAATATTAAGATTGAATTGTGCTGTGACACCATCCGAATCGTTATATGCATATTCAAGTATTTTTTTATCCTTAACAAGATCTAAACCAATCAAAAATAGATCATCTTTTTTCATGACAGAGTTCATTTTATATAAGAATTTTGAGCCATCTTCTAAATCAAAATTACCAAAGCTAGAACCTAAGAATATAATTAGATTTTTCTTCGTATCATAATTTTTTAAAAATTTTAACCCACTTTCATACTCATCAATAATTCCTGTTATATGCAATCTTTTAAAATCACTCTGTAGTATTCTAGAACTGGTTTTAAGAATCCTAGAAATATCAATTGGAACATACTCGACATATGTTTGTAGTCTTTCAAGAATTTGAATAAGTATTCTAGTTTTGGTTGATGACCCACTACCTAATTCAACAAGTCTGTAATCTCCATCAAGATATGATGAGATTTTATCATCTAATTGATTTAATATGCTAATTTCAGTATTAGTAAGATAATATTCTGGTAGTGTACAAATTTTTTCAAAAAGATGGGAGCCTTTTTCATCATAGAAAAATTTAGGATTTATTGATTTTTGATTTGAGCTTAGACTATTAGATATTTCATCAGCGAATGTTTTGTATGTGCGTTCTCCATTTGGCTCGTAATACCTTAACCTTTGATCAAGGACAACCTTTTGATAGCCCATATTATTTTGAATTTTTTTTAAACTCATAAAATGCCAAAAAAGTGTTCTGATTAAATCTTTTTCCTTATGCCTAGAGTTTGTATTCTTGATATAGTAGATAAATCAGAATAATTCATGAGTGAGGTTTTGAGAGTCGATAATTTATCAAAAACATTCACTAAAAAGAATTTTTTTGGCTCAAATGCGTCAACTGTGAAGGCTGTTGAGGATGTCACTTTCGCTCTTCACGATAATGAAACACTTGTAATTGCTGGTGAATCAGGATCAGGGAAAACAACCATAGCCAAATTGATCCTAGGAGCAATAAGACCTGATTCTGGTAAAATATTCTTTGATGGTAATGAAATTACAGATGATGTAAGTTTAAAGAAAATTCGTATGAATTGCCAGATGGTCCATCAAGATCCTTATGATTCAATTAATCCAAGAATGAAAGTAATTGATATTATTTCTGAACCGTTAGAAATTCATAACATTGGAAATGATTCAGAGCGAAAAAAAAATGTTCTAGATGCAATTCGTGAAGTCAAGCTTGAACCCGCGGAAGAAATTGCGTACAAATTTCCACACATGTTATCAGGTGGACAAAGACAACGAGTTATTTTAGCTAGGGCACTTGTATTAAGACCAAAAGTCATCATAGCAGATGAACCTGTTTCTATGCTAGACGTTTCCATACGTGCTGAAATACTGGCACTTATGAAAGAAATTCAGCAGAATAACTCTATTTCATTTATTTACATAACACATGATTTAGTAACTGCAAAATATTTTGGGCAGAAGATGATCATATTATATCTTGGTAAAATTATGGAGGAAGGAACCATAAATGAAATTTTGGCAAAGCCAAAACATCCATACACTCAAGCATTAATCGATGCAATACCTGAACCTGATCCAAACAACTTGTATAAGGAAAGAAAGATTAGAATTAATGATCCAACTGATGTAGATGTTTATTTAGGTTGCAGATTTCGTGCAAGATGTCCTTATGTAATTGAAAAATGTAATGATGTTCCACCATTATTCAAAGAAAATGATAGACGGTTTGCTTGCTTTGTTGATATAAACTAGTTTGTTATTTTTGAGATTGAAGGAATTCGTTTGTCCTTATATGTTACAACTTTAGAGACACCACGTTCTGGATATACACCATAGATCAGTTTTGCTTTTTGCACAACAGAATCTTTCAGTGAAACCATAATGAATTGACTTCCTTTTGATCTTTCCTCCACAATTTTTGCAAGTCTTTCAGAGTTTGGCGCATCTAAGTGAGCATCAATTTCATCAAATAAGTAAAAAGGAGATGGTTTTAATTTTTGAAGACCTAAAACAAAAACTACGGCTGCAAGAGTTTTTTCTCCTCCACTAATAGAAGTGGATTCCCTTTTTGGCTTATTCTGAAACTGGATCATGTAAGATATTCCTGAATTGAATATATCGTCTTCATTTTCTAATTCAAGCCAGGCGTTACCACCATTCATTTTGGTAAAAATACCCCTGATTTCCTTGTCTACAGTATCAAAAGCATCCAAGAATGTCTGTCTTTTATCCTTCTCAATAGATTCTATAAATGACACAATTGTATTACGCTCTTCTTCAAGATCATTTTTCCTACTTGACATAGAGCGATAACCAGTAGATACTTCGACATATCTTTGTGGTGCTACGGCATTCAATGAGCTGGCGAGAGAGATATGCTCTTTTTCTAAAGATTCTATCAATGAATCAACATCGAATGTTTCAACCTGCTCATCAAATTCAAATGCACGTAAAATTTTGTTTAGTGACGTTTCCTTTGCTTTGATTTCTGTGAGATCGCGTTCAAGAGTGTCAGACTCTCTTTCAAGTTTATTGATCCTAGTTGTAATATCATCTTCTGTATCCTTTTTTTCATTAATTGTATCATCAAAAACAGATATTTTAGATGCAGAAGTTCCCGAGGTTGAAATTAGTTTTTGCTCTTCATCCCTCAACTCTACCAGATTATCTTCACTGATCTTTATCTTTTCTTTAAACTCCCTAATCGTTTCTTTCAATTCATTTTTCTCATCCAAGAGGGAAGATCGCTCATTCTCAAACTGTTGCTTTTTCAGTTTCTTTTCCCTCACAATTACAGATATGCTAGCTTCTTCCTCAGTTAGTTTATTCGTTATTCTAGTCTGCTCAGTTTGATATCCAGCCTTTTCATCATTTAACAGACGAAGTTTTTCTGCAACAGTGTTTTGCTTATCATCAGAATAATTCTGGCTTACCAGTGTTATTCTCTGATTGAGAGATTCAATGCTTGATGTTAATTGAATAATTCTTGGAGCAAGTTGTTCCTTTCGCTTTTTCAATTCTAAAATTCTATCAGAAAAAGCTCCGTTTAATTTAATTATGTTACCGATTCGTGATTTTAAATCATTGTTGCTGTGTGTGGTGGTTCCTGCTTCTGTATCTGAAGTTTTTTGTTGTTCCATGAAATATCGATGTTTATCTTCGATTTTTTTCAGGTGCTGTTTTTTCTTTTGTAAATGTTTTCTTAGTAGTGTAATTGTCTCCAACAAGCCCTCAACTGTTGAACTTTGTGAGATAATTTTTGTTAGTTTAGATATTTTAGAGTCAATATCGATAGTCATAGCAGATACTTTGGATTCAAAAAATTCACCATCCATAGAAACAGCTTTGTAACCTGCATTGGACAATTTGTATGCGTCCTTTCCTGTTTTTGTTAAAATAACATTACCAAACAAAAATCTAGCAATTGGACGGTATTTCTCATCACATTGAATATAATCAGAAAGAATACCTATTACTCCTGGAGATTTTGGAAGTTTAAAATGTAATTCAGGTATAGTATTGAGTGGAATAATTTTTAATTTTGGAAGGTTTTTTGAGCGTACTACATGAGCGAGACTAGTTAGTGTCTCTAAATCTGGGACAACTATGGCCTTCACCCAATCAGAACTAACGGCTAATATTGCACGCTCGTATTGTTTACTCCAAGAAAGTATCTCATAAACAAGACCATCTATACCTAATTTGTCTGAATAATGTTTGAGTTGAGAAATAGTATAATCTTCATGTAATACTCCCTTTACAAGTTTGATCTTTTCATTATAACGATTAGCTGCAAGTGATGATTTTTCTAAAATTGATTCTAATTCAGATATATCACGTTCAATTTTTATTCTTTGATTAGAAAGATTAGAAATTTTTAATTTTATTTGTGATGATGATGATTGACGGTTAAAGACTACCTTGGATAATTGTTCTGAAGATTTTTTAAGGTTTTCTAACTCCTCTATCCTGATCTTATGTTTTTTAGTATTATTATCAATTTTATTTTGTATGTTATTACTGTTAGTGATTGTATTTGATTTTTCTGATGTTGCGTTGTGTAATTGATCCTTTAAATCTTGAATTTTTTTATCGAACTTATTTTTTTCTGCAGATATTTCCGATTGACGGTCTAAAACTAATTTCAGTTCAGAGTCGGTATTTTCAATTTTTTTATGTATATTATTTTTTTCCTTAGTTGTTTCCTTGATAGAATTCTTAATGGATTCAATCTTTGAATCGACAACACCTTCATCTTTACTCATTAATTCAAGTTCATCTGAAATCTCAGTTTGGCGTTTGTCAATCTGTAAAATACGGTTGTTTGAAGTTTTTATTTTGCTGTCAGATTCATCGAACTCACGTTGTGCAGAACTTAATTTGGTGTCAATAGTTTGTTTAGCTTCATTATATGCATTGAAATCTTTTAAAAATTCTGATTTTTCTTCACGTAATTTGGTAATTTCATTTTTTAGTATAGATCTCTCTTCTCCTAATTTTTTCAGTTCAGATTTATCATTGTTGAAAATCTCCTCTTTTGAGGATTTATCAGCCTTTATGATTCTGAGTTTTGATGCAGCATCTAGTGATCTATATCGATCTAATTCCTTACCAAGTAACTCATATCGTAGTTTTAGATTCCTCTCAATTTCTAATTCATCTATGCGTTTTTTAACCTCACCCATCTTTGCCATTGCTACTTCTAATTTCTGATCTGCATCAGTGAGTTGTTTCTCTGATTGTGTCTTTTTCTCATCAAAATATGAAAGTCCGATTAAATCTTCAATTGTCTTTCTTTTTTCTTCATTTGAGAATTCAGATATACGTGTGACAGTTCCCTGCTGGACTGCATTTAATTGGTTCAGTCCAGCGTCAGCCATATCTAGCAAATCGAGTATTTGTGTCCGATTCATCTTTTTGTTATCAAGATGATATACGCTTTCTCCATGTTCACTCATCTCACGACTTATAGTCACGGTATCAGAAGGAACAGGTATTTTCCTATCTGAATTATCAAAATGAACTTTTACACGAGTGATTTTTGGGCCACGTCTGTTTCCCTCTATATCATGTATTAATGCTCTAAGCTTTGGTGCACGCATTATACTAGGCTTGTTTTCACCCATTGCAAAAATTATTGCGTCCAAAATGTTACTTTTACCGGATCCATTTGGTCCAGAGATTGAAACCAATCCAGGTTCAAAGTTTACTGTGGTATTTTTAAATCCAAATGATTTGAACCCAAAGATATCTACTTTTGTAATATGGACCAATATCTGATATGATCGCTGACCCTGAATTATTAAACACTAACAAGTTTAGTTGACTATACTAACAACAAATATGAATTTTTTATTAATGATTCTTAATCGTCGCCAGCTACGAAGCGTTCACATGCAGTTTTAGCATCTGGGTCACTCATCTGTTCTATAGGATGTTTCATTAGATAAGCACTTGCTGGTATTATTGGTCCACCCAATCCCCTATCTAGAGCAATTTTTGCTAACCTAACCGCGTCTATTACTATTCCCGCAGAGTTTGCCTTATCATCAACCTCTAGTCTTACTTCCATATTGTATGGAATATTTGCCCATTGTCTGCCTTCTATTCTCATAAACATGAGTTTGGTATTGGCTAAAAATGGAATAAAGTCTGAAGGACCTACATAAATTTGATCATCTTCTAAAGGTACATCTAACTGGCTTTGCACACTTTCAGTTTTTGATATTCTCTTGCTTACTAATCTCTCTTGTTCTTTCATGTTGAGAAAATCAGTATTACCTCCAACGTTAATTTGATATGTTTTTTCTATTTTTGTGCCACGATCATTACATAATCTAGCAAGTGTTCTATGAACAATTGTAGCGCCAACTTGACCCTTTATGTCATCTCCTACTACAGGTATATTTTTCTCGGTGAATTTCTGTGCCCATTCTTTGTTGGAAGCGATGAATGCAGGCATGCAGTTTACAAAAGCAGTATTTGTATCAAGACATACTTGTGCCCAAAATTGTGTGGCTTTCTCTGAACCTACAGGTAAATATGATACAATGATTTCAGTTCCTGTTTGTTTTAAAATATCTTTAATTTCTTTTTCTAATTCTTCTATCTTTTTTCCGCTTTGAATTGGTTTAACCCTGTTTTCTACCCATATTCCTACTCCATCTAAAGCTGGACTTTCATAGATTTTGGCATCTGTTTTTGGCATAGTGTCCTTTGGAATCCAATCTACCATGTTTGGGTATTCGTAAATAGCCTCATTCAGTGATTTACCTATTTTGTTCTCGCCTACATCAAAGCCGGCAACAAAATCAATGTCGTGTATTGTATAGTCACGTAATTTGTCATGAATGATTCCTATAACCTCCTGAGAAGGATTTTGCTTATAATATTCGATTCCTTGAATCAGGCCTGAAAAACAGTTACCTATGCCAACTAATGCAACTTTTATTTTTTCAACCATTCGAACATTTGTGTGATTAGAGCGTTTTAAGGTTTTCCGCAACAAGCGACCATACTGTAATCATAGTAAAAAGATAATTATGATTGTAATTGATAAATAGGTTATGGGTTCAGATTTTAAAATAAAAGAAACCGCAGATATCAATATTGAAGGCGGGTTTGTAATCAATGGATTTCCTTCTACGGGATTAACAAGTGCAATAGCAACTGAATTAATGATAAATACATCCAGATTTGAATTTGCTGCAACCGTAGATTCAGATAGTTTTCCACCAATATCTATAATTAAAAATGGTGCACCAAATTATCCAACACGAATTTTTATCAATAATGATCTAAAAACTGCAATCTTTTCATCATACATTACACTTGATGTTTCTTTGCACAAGGATACTGCAAAAATGATATTGAAATGGGCTGCAGAAAAAAAATGCTCAACCATTATTAGTAGTATCACAGTAAAAACCAAAACAGAAAGCATAATGGGAGTTGCCTCAACTGGAACTGCAAGAGGAAAACTTGTATCTGCAGGAATTAAAACAGTTGATAATGGAGCAATACCAGGAATCCCTGGTGTTTTATTAAATGAAGGAGTAACAAATGGTCAAGATGTAATTGTTTTACTAGTTGGTTCTGAATCTGATAAACCTGATTTGAGAGCAACCTATAATCTATGTGATGGAATATCAAAATTAGTACCAGGGATTTCATGTAATCTTTCTTTATTAGAAAAACAAGCAAAACAGATAGAAAACGAAATGAAACAAATAGAAACTGAACGTAAAGATCTTAGTTCATCTATGTACGGTTAAACAAATTTACTTTACAAATTTGTAATATGTGGAAATTATTTGTCCGACATATTTTGTATATCAATTTGAATGACAGATACACTACGTGTTTGACCATCCTTTGATTTTAGTGATTCTGATAATACACGAACATCAATAATTTTAAAACCGACTTCATTCATTCGTTTTACAATCATTTGAGAAACATCAATTGCTTGTGTAATACGTTTTCCACGTGCTACGATCGTAACAACAGGTACAGATGCAAGCTGGGTCAAAGTAGCTGTGACGTAATTCATGATTGTTTTTGTGCCTATGAAAATTACGTTACGTGTACCATTTGTTGACTGTCCCACTGCTGGTTCTGAAGGTGCTTCTGGTTCTGAAGGTGCTTCTGGTTCTGAAGGTGCTTCTGGTTCTGAAGGTGCTTCTGGTTCTGAATCTGGAATTCCATGTCTTTTGTTAAATTCGGAAAGGATTTCTTCTGCATCACTCTTTTTATTTTCTTCTCCCATAACGTATCTAGTACATAAATACACGTAGTTTTATTTTATCTTTAAGGATCATAAGGCTATTTTATTTTCAAGTTTTCTTTTGAGATATATTCTTCTAATATTTCCTCAATATCCTCTTCTTTAGATAACTTGACTTTTGAAACAATTTGCTCATCCTCAATCTCATAACAATTCAAAATTTCATTTTGATCTTTGAATAGTAATAGAACTTTATCATTGAATATACAATGGTATAGCTTCTCCGTATCCATTAATTCAGGTTTGATCTTTACACCATCTTTTTCAGCTGAAATAGGATATGTCATAACTATATCAAATCATGATGATATTTAGATAATTTCCTTATAGATATGGTAATATTGTTTTATGTTAAAGTAACAAAATGCAACAACGAATAATTCTTCATATTGATTTTGATTATTTTTATGCACAATGTGAAGAGATTCGTAAACCTGAATTGAAGACTAGTCCTATAGTTGTATGTATGTTTTCAGATAGAGGTGGTGATAGTGGAGCTGTCGCAACAGCAAATTATATTGCAAGAAAATATGGTGTTAATTCTGGTTTATCAATAAAATTTGCAAAGAAGAGATTAGAAGAAAGAACAGATTCTGTGTTTTTGCCTGCAGACTTTGAATTTTATTCTAGTATATCTGAAAAATCTATGAATATAATTAAAGAATTTGCTGATGTGTTTGAATATGTAGGTAGAGATGAAGCTTATCTAGATATATCAAAAAAAATAGAACATGATTTCAAAAGAGCCAGCCATATTTCTCAACAAATAAAAAATAAAATTCGAGAAGAAACAAAACTAACATGTTCTGTTGGCGTGTCTGGAAATAAATTACTATCAAAAATTGCATCAAATTACAAAAAACCAGATGGTTTAACGGTTGTACTGCCTGATAGAATCTCTCAATTTATGGAAGATTTAGAAATCAGAGATATTCATGGTATTGGGAAAAAAACTGAGGAAAGATTGGCTGAGGAGGGTGTCAAAACAATCTCAAATCTAAAAGATCTGGATGTTTTCTCTTTAGTTCAAATGTTCGGTAGAAAATCTGGCACATACATATTCAATGCAGTAAGGGGCATTGATGATGAACCTGTAACACCTAGGGCACCGACTACTCAAATTGGTAAGATTGTGACGCTCAAAAAAGATTCCGATGATTATGATTTCTTAGAAGAAGCATTGCTTCAACTATGTGATAATCTAAACGCAGTAATTATCAAAGAAAACAAGGCGTTTAAAATTGTTGGAATACAGTTAACACAAATTGATTTGTCTAACAAAACAAAATCAAGAATGTTAAAAAATCCAACGTCCAGTCTGGAAGTGCTACAAAAAACTTCCAAGCAATTACTTCGTGAAATGCTTGATGATAAACCAGATTTAGTGAGAAGGTTAGGAGTGAAAGTCAGTGATCTTACAACGATTGAAGGACAGAGTGATATTACGAATTATTTTTAGTTGCAATTTCTTTTTTCTTCAGACGTCTAGATTCTATGAAAGTTACTACAAGTAAAAATGTAAACAACCACGGCAAAAACATTATTTCACCAGCAACTGAATGGTACTCCTCAAATTCTACTGGATTTGTTGATACTTTTAATGCAAATAATGACAGTGAGAATATTCTAATCAAATTTATAATAATTGTACCCAATATTCCAAGACCGAAATATAGAGCCTTTCTCTTTCTCTGAATGTTCATTTTCAATAAAAATGCCATCATAACAAGTGAGTAGATGACTACACTGTGTACACCTGCTGATGGCCAGAATACTTGTAATCCAAATGGACCGTGCTCGCCCCGTAAAAACATAAGATTGTCTCTTGCAGTTGCCATGCCAAGATCAAGAACATTGATTAGCCATACGTTTGTTTGTACCAAATAAGGTACAAAGTATTGTAGTGGACCAAGCGTATCATACGGAAAAAATGCATCTAATGATAAAATTATTGCACTACCACCAAGAAAAATTGGACCTGCAGGAAGAATTCTAATCCATTTTCTACGAAATAGAATTGCAGCACTAGTTGTAACAAATAGAGTCATTACAACAAAATCCCAAAACCATTCCCATGAATAGATTAACTGTACATTAAATGCAGGAGCCGCATCAAGTATGTAATCATGTAGTCCAAAGTTTAATGCTACAAAGTAAATTATTGTTATTACAGCCAATGGAATTGCAAAAATGAGATTATTTCTTGAAACTGCAAATTTTATTCCTACTAATTCAGCCACAATAAATGCCAGTGCAAACAAAAATCCACCACGTCCCTGATTCCAACTCATACTGAATGTGTCTGGGTATGCAGCTAGCACAAATAGAATTGGAGATGCAATAAGCAGTATGGCAAGAATTGTATTCCTGTGCATACTATCAAAGTAAAAAAGTTCAATAAATACGCTATAGATACGGACTCATTCTAAAAAAAATCTGAGATCGATTTTTGCTTCAACATACTCAACATATCACCCTTAGAAAGCCACTCGGACTTGCTAACACTCATTCTTTTTGCTGCAAAGGTGACACCATCATCAAAGTTTTCTGCTATATACGGCTCATTTTTCATAGCTGAGCGTATTGCTTCTCTGATTTGCCAAACACCAACAGGTACTGCATATTCAGGTCGAATCTCACGTAATACAAGTGCAGATGCTTGACATTTTTTTTCAAGCAAATATTCAGCAACGCCAAGTTTTGCTGCAAAAAATGCACCAGCTGTAACAGGTGGATGGTCTATTCCTTTTGCATCCTCAATATCAGAACCAAAACCAATACCATTACCAGTATGCCATGCTTCTTGATTTTCAAAAAGCCAGCGATGTGGAAATAAAACAACTGAAAACAAGTTTCCAAGATGATCATGAGAAAATACACGGCAAGAATCAATCAAATCAAATTCAAGTATTTCAGACACAAGTGATTCTGCTATTATGCTGTCAGTTGCTGTAATACTCCACTTTGTAGGGACAAGTTTTCTCTTCTTCCCAAACATTCCAACGCTGAAACATTTTTGGATTTTTGAAATTTCAATACCTCGATTGTACAAAGATACTACCGCATCTTGTGCCTTTAGATCATGATCATAGTATGCGCGTTGGATTGATTTGTCAGATGAGGTAGAAGAAAACTTGGCAGATTCTACTTCACCAACGGGACCAAACGGTGCACTTTCACCATCAATAGATGCTACAGGTTTTGGATTCTTATAGAATTGTAATTCAGAGTCAATTGGACGTGAAGACATTGCCACTTCGTGAAGATTTTCTATGTATCTTCCATTAGGTTCATTGATGGGTATGTTTTTGATACCTCTAATCAGACTTAGTCGAAAATTTACAATCTCTTCTAAACTTTTTCCAACCCAAAGTTCTGGGCTATCAAGTAAAGTTGTATCACCATGCATAGGTGGTACCATTGGTCCTACGCTAACTTTTGGATATCCATATGAACCAACAAAAACTGATGGTGGACTAGCACCATCAAGCGAATCTGATGTGAAAAGATTTGCATGTGTTGAAAGATATTCTTCCCATCTGCTCTGAATTCCTTTTCTTATATCAGAACTATCCATGTAATTCTTTTAGGATTCTTAGAGATATCTTCTTTGGAAAGAAAAACTTTGACCAGAAGTTGGTAAGTTTTCGAAAATGTTAAGATTAAATTTGTCCTTTGTATCAAATGGGCATGATAACAGTCAACTGTCATGAAGTGGAACCAATCCTTCATGAATTGATGATTTATGTTTCAGATCAGGTGGCTGCAGTTCCTTTCCTAAAATTTCACAAGTTCATCCTTACACCAATCATGGATGATGACATAGTCAATGGCGATGATGTTATTTCATCAATCAAGGAATTTTTGGATTCAATTGGTGAAAAACACAACTTTGCTGTAATATCAAAGGAAGACACTATCACGATCAAATCAATTAATGGCAAACAGATAGAACGCGAGAAACAACCTCAAGGTCAGTTATTTTCTTGCGGACATTGTGGACATGTCACTCCATATGAGGTTGAACACAATAACCATGTGAAAATTCATTATCTGTAGTGAAATAAACTGTTTATATTCATAAAAAAACACCTTCAATCATGAGTGGTTCAAACAATTCATTCTCAAAGTTTGTTTGTACTAAATGTACTGCCTCGTTTTTGACTAGTCATGGTCTTGACGTACATTTTGAAAAGCAGCACGGAATCTACTGTGAAACATGCCCAATTGACATAATAACCAAGAAAATCGTAAGTATCTTCAAGCAAAAATAGTTCTTCAAGATAGATTTTTAATTCTCATGTAAAAGCAGGAATCAGATGAACAAGAAATTTGCTATTGGAATTGCGGCTGTTGTTATGGTTACTGTTGTAGTTATCATGGGATCGACATATTATTCCACACTTATGCAAATGCAAGAATACAAACCAAGAATGTCAACTGTATCAGTAGATCTTACAAACGGTTCTCCTGTACTTGGTTCACCGGATGCACCTATTACAATTATAGAATTTGGCGACTATCAATGTGAAATGTGTTACCACTGGTTTCATACAACACGTGATGATGTGATTAATACCTATGTTGATAGTGGAAAAGCAAATCTAGTATTTTTAGATCTGCCATTTTTGGGACGTGACTCCCATCCTGCTGCACAAGCAACTTACTGTGCAGATGATCAAGGCAAGTACTGGGAATATCATACAACACTTTACACATTCCAGGAAGGTGTTGACGATGGATGGGCTAGCAAAGACAGACTAGTTGCATTTGCATTCAATCTTGAGATGGATATGGATGAGTTTAATGATTGTATGGACACATCAAAGCATGCCAGCCGTGTTAATGCAAACTATGACCAAGCTGTCAAGCAGGGAGCACAAGCAACGCCATCATTCATCATAGTTTCATCTGATGGAACTACCAAGAAGATTTCTGGCGCGCAGCCATACTCAGTTTTTTCAAGAACATTAGAAGCAATGCTCTAAATTGAATAACCTTAAACTTGTATTTTCAAGTTATTCGTACGTTATTCTTGGAATAGTAGTTTTTGTTAGCATGTTTATACCAATATCCCTGCTTTCCGAATTCATTTTTGTTGAACCATACCTTGTACTTCATGTAACAGAGTACAGCGCGTTTGGTTTTACCCTGGTGATTGTGGTTTCTATAATATCGGCAATTGTCATTCCGATGAACGTTTACAGGATTAAGAGATTACAGAAAGGCACATCCAAGATTGGTGGAAGTATGATTGGAACAATAATTGGGGCTTCGGCTGGAATTTGTGGTTGTGGTCCAATCGGATTTTCTATCATCTCGATATTTGGTACCGTAGCTGGAACCACCACCGCATTTTTGACGGAATATGAAATTCCAATTCGTCTAGGATCAATCGGACTGTTGTGCATTGTCTATTACACCACATCAAGATCAATTTCCACGGAATGCAAGGTCGGTTGACGTCGATGCATTCAATCTAACCAAAGAGACAATGTTTCGTAACCCATCATCATATTCATGGAATCTACTTTTGGTGTATGTTAATGACAAAAATCTACATTCCAATTAGACCTAGCCGAAGAGAATCAGATCCTGAAGAAGAAGAAGAGTAGCTCTAATTAACATCTTGAGTAGCCGTTAGATTTTCATACATTATTATCCAATTATAATTTCCAAAATATGCTAGTAATATGCTAGTACGATCAGATTTAT
>CAZDAA010000006.1:0-16536 GCA_964503555.1 uncultured Candidatus Nitrosopelagicus sp. | reverse complement strand
GATAAAATGTGTCTTGTAGTTCTCGAGCAGGGTGGTCTTGTGGAGTAAATAATGCGTCGAAGTTCCAGAAACTTGACTGTGATAAGTTTCCAAGAATTTCTGTGAATCCAAGATGGACAAAAGTTTCCCTGATTTCGTTTATTGTGTCCTTTAGTGGATGTATCCTGGCGGCATGCACATGAGGTACATCAGCTTCAACATCGATTGCACCACTATCTAATTTTTCAAGATCAATATTTTTACCAGTTTCAGTAAGAGAGACTGTTTTTGTTTTTTCTTCGTGCTGAATAATAAAGTCTGGTCTTTCCATCAGTGACTTGACCAAATCTGGTCTTGGCTTCTGGGATTTATCGATAAGCGAGATTACATGTTCATCCTGGCTCTCTGTAGGTTCTTGCTTTAACGAAATCTTTGATCCTGTATCTGTTTTTTCTATGTTAATCCAATCATTCTTTTTTGCATGAGCAATTGCCGCGTTAAAGTCAGGTCCCTGCAAACTGCTCCGAACTTCATCAAATGTTTTTGGACCATCCTTAACAAGATTGACAAGTATTCGTTCTGGCAAGCCATTCTTCAGAGCATCTAAGCCGTTTTTTCCAAGACTGTAAGAAATGCTAGTAGAATCTCTTACGTCTGCAAGACTTTTCTGGCGAAGCCATTCTACTCCACGCCTAATTTGATCCATTGATAATTTGGTTTCATGAGCCAATTGCTCCTCAGTCAAATTTGGAGTTGACTGCAAAAGCTTGCTAATTTGTTTTTCAATATCATGCAAAACATGGGACAATAGTTCACCGTTCCAAAAAGACTTAATTAAATTAGCTGTAACAATTGTTGCAGTTTTTTTGATTAGAAAGTAGTCAAAATAATGGAATAAGACTTTTTAACACTGAATCAAAGTCAAACTTGAATGGCAGATGATTTTGTTGTAACACCTTGGAATGTTGAAGGTGACATTGATTATGATAAACTAATCAAAAGGTTTGGAACACAAAAAATCACATCAGATGTTTTAGCAAAAATTGAAAAATTTACCAAGGAATCACATTTCATGTTAAGGAGAGGTATTTTTTTCTCTCATAGAGATTTGAACAGACTATTAGATGATTATGAAAAAGGCAAGAAATTCTTTCTCTATACAGGTAGAGGTCCTTCTGGTCATACACACATAGGTCATCTGGTTCCATGGGTTTTTGCAAAGTGGCTGCAAGACAAGTTTGAAGCAAAGATGTACTTCCAGCTTACGGATGATGAAAAATTTTGGTCCAAAAAAGATATGACTTTAGAAAAAACATCTAATTTTGCACTTGAAAATGCTCTTGATTTTATAGCATTAGGTTTCAAACCAGAAAATACGAAAATTATAATTGATACAAAAAACATAAAGACATTATATCCAATTGCAGCAGAATTTGCAAAAAGAATTAATTTTTCCAATACAAAAGCAGTTTTTGGATTTCAAAATGAAACTAATATTGGAATGATATTTTATACTTCATTGCAATCGGCTCCATGTTTTATAGAAGATATGCCTGTACTGATTCCGTTTGGTGTGGACCAGGATCCACATTTCAGAATTACAAGAGACATTGCACCTAAAATTAACAAACCAAAACCAGCATTAATTCATAATATTATGATACCTGCACTTGGTGGTCCCAAAGGAAAGATGTCTGCATCGAATGAAAATGAAACAATATACACCACAGATTCTCCTGAGGTTGTAAGAAAAAAGATTAACAAATACGCATTTTCTGGAGGTCAGCCTGATATTGAAGAGCATAGAAAGAAAGGTGGAAATCCAGACATCGATGTTTCATATCAATACCTCAAAATCTTTTTTGAACCTGATGATAAAAAACTTGAACAAATTCATGATGATTATAAATCAGGTAAGATGTTAACTGGAGAGTTAAAGGAAATTCTAATTGAAAAGATCAACCAGTTTTTGACTTCTCATCAACAAAAGCGTGAAAAGGCCAAAGATGAACTTGATAAGTTTCTACTAAAAGATTGAACGACATACTAATTCTCTGTGAAGATAAATATGAAGCACAAAAACTTTCTGGTTTCATATTTAGTAATGATGAAAAAGAATCATTAATCTCAGAAATTTTGAATGTTGTGGATAATGAAATTGTTATGTCATTAAAAGATAAATCCGCCCATAGTGTTCTACTCAAAGATGATCAACAGGTAGAAGCATTTGTTGATTTTATCCAATCTATCATAGAAAAGGAGCATAAAGTATTGAAACTAGATGTTTTAGAAAACTCTGTTAAATTGACTAAAGGATAAATTCAAACCAGTGATTTATCCATTTCAGAACTTAGTATTTCCTCAACTTTAAGAAAATAAAGTTTTGTTGAATAAGGCATACTGTCTAAATTTGCGTCAACAATCTGCATAAAGTAGCGAACTGCTCGTTTTGAAATATCAATATCAAACTTCAATGGGAGGATTGGATCCTGTTTTACATTGATCTTATCTGTCAACCATGGTGGAGCCATCTCCCTTGTTTCATTTATTATTTTTTCGTACCAATAGGAGATGTTTTCAGGATTTAACCCATCCTTTAGATTTACTACATCATTATTGATCTGATTTAGTATTTTACTGGTAACACTCATACAAATAATTCATAAAATTTTTGTTTTATTCGGGTTACTCAAAGATAGAGAAGCTAATTGTCAATTCAAATTTCCATGTGAATCAATTTCTGAATTTTTGATTCTGGTGGTTGATATGGCTTTGCCATCTTTGGCTAAGACTATAGGCACCACAACTATTTTTACCGGAGATAGGTTTCTCTCTGCTCTCAATTTGTTAAGGAGTATTCCTCTGTCACTAGTTTCCTCACTTACAATCAGAGCCTTCACGGACTCCTCAAGAACTGCTGGACCAAATTCATTCTCAAGTTTGCTTATCTCATATACCGAATCTGGAAAGTTTTCTCCAATTGTTGATTTTAACAGTGATATCCTTTTTGAATAATCATTTTCTGGGTTTTTCCCCTTTTTTACTGCAAATTGATCACTAGTAACACCAATTATTACTTTGATTGAAATTGAAAATGCTTTATTCAGTAATGCCATATGACCGCTATGGATGATATCAAATGTTCCACCCATAGCAACTAGATCGAACGATTTCATGTAAAATTATGTGTGTAATAGATTATAATTTTTTATAAAATAAATGAAAACATGGTAGAGAAATTAAAAGAAGTGGGTGTTGATTACTTACCAGATCTTCTAGCAGTAATTGCAAGCCAATATACCAAACCTGGTGCCAAACCTACAATCAGTGGGATAAAAACTCCCATCATATTAGCATAATCCGCCATATCCAAAATATTTAATTATTCATATTTAAATCGTTCTCAAATCTCCAAAATTGTAAGTGATCTACAGACTAGAAAACTACAAACATGAAGGATGGACTGAAGGGGATTTGAACCCCTGACCCCTCGCGTGCAAGGCGAGTATTCTACCAGTCTGAACTATCAGCCCTCTTCTAAGATCAAGCCGTGTAGATTTTAATTGTTGTCTTTAATTTGGTAAGAATTTTATTGGATCCATCATAACTTTTTTTATGGTACTTCTAGAATCTGAGGTTTCATTAAAAACTGGAGATATTGCACCTAACTTTGAACTGATGGGTACTGATGACCAAAAACATTCACTTGATGACTATAAAGATTACAAGGGATTACTTGTGGTTTTCATGTGTAATCACTGTCCATATGTGAAAGCAAAAATAGAGGCGATAAAGGAAATCCATGAAAAGTTCAATCATAATATAGCCTTAATTGGGATCAACAGCAATGATTCTACCAAATATCCTGATGATAGTTTTGAGAGTATGAAGCAAATTGTAGAGGAAAAAGACATGAAATTTGATTATCTTATAGATGGGGATCAAGAAACTGCAAAAAAATATGGTGCAGTTTGTACACCTGATCCATTTCTTTTTGATCAGAATAGGAAATTGATTTTTCATGGAAGAATTGATGATGCAATGAACCCAGATGCTATTGCCAGCGAAAAAACTATGATCGCCAACATTGAAAAATTTCTAAATGGGGATACGATTGAAAAGGATTTTGAACCGTCAATAGGCTGTTCAATCAAATGGAAATAACAGCAGACTTAAATTTCCACAGAATACGATTGATTTTCAGGGCTCGTAGCTCAGCTTGGCTGGAGCGTTCGACTGATAATCGAAAGGTCATGAGTTCGAATCTCATCGGGCCCACCTTTGATTTTCATTTATGAAACTGATCTTTCAAATGTTGTCTGTGACCATTGTAAAATGGTTTCAAGATCTTCATCTATAAAATCAGCATCAATCTTGATTTTTTCCAATTTACCACATAAAACAAGATAAAGATTCTTCTTCGATGATTTACCCCTTATGGATTTCACAGATTCTGCAAAAAATTGCAAGCCTTCCTCTGTTGCCGAAAATATGACTATTAGCATTATTCCCATCTTTCGCTTCCAAACCTTTGTCAAAAATTTCTGTAGGTCAAGATCAAATAAAACATCAATAGAGGATGACATATCCCCTAGAGAATAAACTTGCCAGCCATCTGAGTGAAATGAAGTAGCTATAGCGTCTGAAAATAATGTGCTTTTACCATCAGCGGAGATAACAATCACATTTTTTTCTTGATCTGTTTCAACGTTTTCTAGGTTAATAATTTGTATGGAATTTGAAATTATTTTTTCCATAAAAGTGAGTTCAGATTTTCCAATTTTTCCCTGATCAAAAAGGGTCTGAATATACACAATTCCAGGAACTATAATCTCTGTAATTATTTTGATTGGATTTTCTGTAGAATGAAAACAATTTTTGATGAGGGTATAAACAAGATTTTCCTTCTTAGAAATTAGATATTCACTGTATCTAGTTCTTGCCTTGAAAAAATCTTCAGGAAGGTGAAATTTCTCTATTCCATCCTCAACAAACCATATGATCACATTGCCAATGTTTTTCTGTTTTATCAAACCCTCAGCATAAAAAATATTCAGATATTTACTAACAGTGATTCTGTTTATTCCCAGTCTATCAGAAATCTCGAGACCCGAAAATCCTGTCTTTGAATTGGCTAGTAAATCCAATAATTTCTCTTTTATATCCTCAATTTCATATCCTCTTGCCATATGCAATAATCAGTATATCTTGTATAAAGGCTAATTTCATGAATAAGAAAATATTAACAAAAAAGATTATATACTTAGTACCTTATTTTACGGTAAGGTACTATAATATGCCAAAGCCAGGTTTCAAATCAATTACAATCTCAGAATCTGTTTATGATAAATTTAATCAAGCATATCTAAAGAACAAAAGTGAGTTGACGATGAAAGGTGTCAACAGTTTTGCGGGATATGTTACATATCTTCTCGAAGATGTAATGAAGAAAGATAAAACCTTTGCACGATATGCGCCAAAACTAGAAAAAGTTTCAGTTGATTCTGATAGAATCATTCTAAAAGATAATATGAAAAACAGAATTGCGGAAGTTGCAATTCAAAATGGTGAATTATTCTGTTTATTGTGCGATGAAAAAGACTGTGTTCATATTGGATATGTATTTGCACTTCCAGATGTTTACGAAATCCTAAACTCAAAAGGTATCAAACAACCAAAATAAAATAGTGCAGGAGGTGAGATTCGAACTCACGAACTCCTGAGAGACGGGATCACCCATTTTTATGATCTTAAGTCCCGCGTGTCCAAAAGCAAAAATGCCTTCTTTGGCCAGGCTTGACTACTCCTGCACTAAAATTAGTAGATTTGAAACGAAATTTAACAGTTTATGGTTGAAAAATGGTCAAGAATTATAAGTATTTTTTTTGGTCATTTTGTATGCTCCGATAGCTCAGCCTGGTAGAGCGTTACATTGGTAATGTAAAGGTCGTGGGTTCAGATCCCGCTCGGAGCTTTAATAATTTTTAATGAGTATTTCAGAATGACCTGTTCGTTTTTTTGAGTTTGAATTTATTGCACGGTTTACATGAATTTCCTTCATCTTCCAGACTGATGATGAAAATGAATTTTGGACCTTTTTTGATTTCGAATTTGAGATTAATATCTTGCATCCTTTGTAATGTAATTTTTCTGCAATTGTTGCTAATCTTTCCAGATCATCATCAGTAAAATTCCTGGTGGTATAACTTGTAAAATTGGCAGTTTTACTCACTGGTTGATATGGTGGATCAAGATAGACAAAATCACCCTTCTTGGTATCATGTAAAATTGCTTCAAAATCTCTACAGAAAAATTCAATATTTGAAGATTGTAAGATTCGACTTACTGTGAGTAAATTCTCTCTATTTACTATATTTGGATTCGTGTATTTGCCTAATGGGACATTAAACTTGCCCTTGCTATTCACTCGATAAAGACCATTAAAACATGTTTTATTCAAAAAGATTAATTTTGATACTTGCTCGATCTGAGAAGTAGGTTCTGATTCCCTGACACGATAATAATACTGACTGTGATTGCTCTGATATTTTTTAGCATGATTTTCCAGAGATTCTATCAGTTCTGTTACTTTATCCCTAATTGCCACATATGCTAAAATCAAATTAGAATTCAAATCAGATACATGACATTTCAAATTTGGATGCTTTGACAACAAATTAAACATCACAGCACCACCACCAAGAAATGGCTCAAAATATGTATCAAATTTTTGTGGGTAATTCATGACCAATTCCGGTAAAAGCTGCCTTTTTCCTCCAGCCCATTTTACAAATGGCTTTGGGTCGTACGAATGAAGTTGAATCTGTTGAGTCAGACCTCATCATGTCAAAGAATTGTTTTGTAATTCTAAGTCATCAAAAGATCACAAAGGGTAGAGAATTATTTGATCTGGGGCAAATAGCTTAAATACAAACTTCGTTATCGTCGATAATTACCCATAATTAGAAAAAGGAAAAGGAAAAAAGGATTTTGGGTATTTTAGTCCCACTTTGACCATGCGGCCATCCATCTGTACGTCCAGGTATTGAGCTTACAGCCCAATGCTGCAAACGTTACTGACAGAACCGATCCTGCACCAGCACCCAAAGCTACCGGGCTGTTGTAGAACTTACCGACCTGCGGCTCTATCGGCGTCATGTATGGAGGCAACGTTGGTCTTGGATATTTGAACGCAGTTTCTAGCGGATCCGCAATCATCATCAATTGTACCATATTGAAGAGCGGCATTGACATTCCCACTAAAACTCCACCAAAGAATATCAGCGAGTGCTTATTCTTCTTCGTAGCCCAATATGCCAAATCCAATAACATGCATGATGGAATCCACATTGGATGAACAATGAAATCCACCGGATAACCAAGTGCAAACCATGCAACTTTAGCGACCCATGTATAGACCTGCATTATCAAGCCATAATACGCGCCTGTGCCAGGAACACCCGTAAATGTAATGTAATACACAGCTCCGACTACCGTCATCAAAGTGTTGGCGATAGAGAAAACTACGAATGATGTCCAAGCCCAGTCAGTATAGAAGATATAGTCTCCTGAGTTAATTGTTAACAGAGTTGAGTTAACTGCAACTACCACTATGAATAGGTAGTGAGTACATCGTCTAAGCCAGACCATTAATTTTTAGCGATGATTTGACTATATAAAATTTTATGAAATTTCGAGGATCGATAACTGGCAACCATGATTCATGAGGAAAATGAAGGTAAAATGGGGTAAAAATATTCAAAAATATGAAAAAGATAGAGAGAAGATTGTGTTATTTGATATACATTGCTACGTATAACATAACAGCAGTAGTACCAGCCAAAGCTGCAGCTATCTGACCATTACTTTTCTTGGTTGAACCTTCTTCTGCAACTTTAACGCAGAATAGATAGCCTATAGCTTCAACAACTGTTAGGACAACCATTGCATAGTGACCACTTGAGGAAGCATATGCCCATGGATAATATAGATATCCGACCATAGTTCCAGCAGTAGTAGCAAAAAATGCTCCTAGATATGAAAGTGTGATTATACCAGTATAGTTTTCTATACGTCTACCGATCATCTTTTCAACATCTTGACGAGAAGCTCCGCCTGCACCGCCACTACCAAATCCCTTTGGAAGAGTCATATGCCGATTATAACTAGAGAATGCTTAAAAATCTTTCTTAATATTTCTGATATGAGATATGAAATTGGTAATTTTTCTCAAAATACTACCTATTTTTTAGGGCTAAATCACTCTCATGATCGAGTTTTTCGTCAAAACTTATATCCTATCTTTAATTCTTTGATTTATACGGGATATCTATGGTCGATAAAAAAACAACTACTCTAGTGTTTGCAGTAGGCGCGGTAATGGTACTTGGTACGTTAGCTCCACAATTGCTCGTGATGGTACAAACTGCTGAAGCCCACGGTGTACAGGCACAATTACAGAGTCGTTTTATCAAAATTGAAGATGAAACGTTCAACAGACAATCCCTTGCTACTGGTGAGACTTTGACAATGTCTGGAAAACTTGTAAGTCTTGTTGAAAGAGATCAACGAGGTTGGGTTTCCTTATTTTCAGAATCTACTAACTCCGGTAACAGATGGGAAATAATGGCTAGAGATCCACCAGGAGTTGTATTTGCAATACCGGGTAACGCTATTACACCCTACAAAGTGACTGCTAAAGCACTTGAGCCAGGTGTATATCATGTACACACTCAGCTTAATGTAGACAAAGTAGGACCAGGTCTTGGACCGGGACAAACTGTAGTAGTTGAGGGTGAAATTATTGTAAAGCCAATTGGATGGGGAATGATATGGTATCAAAGTATCATGATTGCCGCTGCATATGTAGTAACATTTGCTACAAGACCCTGGAAAGTAATCTAACCAACAAACCTTTTTCTTTTCATTTATTTTTATTCTAGTTCAAGTTTTTTATCTCCAAAAATGATAATTATGTAAAATGTGTTATCTTTGATATGTTTCAGATTGTGTTTAAAATTGAAAAACTTGATATCGCTGAAAGTTATTTTAAGGGAAAAGTTAGGTTAGAAAAAGATGAATTTACAATAAATATACAAGATGAGAGAAGGGGCAAAGTTTTACGCCTTCCTATGGAGATAAAAACTGAAAAAAATGTCCTTGTCAGGTGTACTGGTCCGGGTGTATTTGTGGAGGATTTTCTTGAGTATAGAGGGGTATCAGAATGGGTTGAAATTGATTCTACTCCAATCACATTTTACATCGCTGATCATCAGGATCAATTTGATACTATCAGTATAATGGTGAGATAGAAACGACTTTATGCAAATCCATTCTATTTTATGTATGCGTTGGCCAGGACTAGGAGATCCAACGAAGAGAAAAAAAACAATAAAATTTCTTATAATATTGCTTGCAATTGGTGTTTCTGTTGGTGTTACAAGTAGTATAATACAGGGTTTTCTAGGTCAGAGTGATCCACTCAAAGCATGTATCAATGATAGAGATACCCCATACAAAATATCTGCCACTTTTGAATTATATGTTGATAAAAAGAAAGCTAATGTACCAGCCAATATAGGATTTGACAACGTTGAAGAAGATGGTCTGGAATTATTTGACATATGTCAACGAAGTTTGTATACTATAACCGATGATGGCACCATCTATGCAGAATGGGAAGAAAGATATGCATTTGAAATTGGTCATTTTCTCTGGGTATGGGATTTCCCACTAAAGGATATGGACTTGACAAAATCACGAATATTGGTCAATGGAATGGAGTCAGAATTGTTCATTAACTCACCCTTAGTACAAGGTCAGCACTATAAAGCTGAATTTACCTCAAAGGAATATGAAGAGTCTAAGGATAAGGACTTTTTGCCACCTGACCTATAGTTCAAAAATTTAGTTTTCTTCAGTATCAGACTTTGAGTTATAATGGCGCTTTATTTTGTCAAGCATAGCATCGTCCTCAGCTTTCAGACATTTTGCCCATTCTTCTGGAGTGTGTTTTGAAATCTCTTTGCTGCATATATGGCAAATATTTTCATCCATGAAAATGGAAAGAATATGGAATACTAAAAGTGTGTTATCTATAAAATGAAAAAGAATGAAGATTGGTAAGATTACCAGTATTTTCCGTTGTCTGGAATAAGACCTATTCCTTCATTTTCGAAGTGTCTATCGAGTTCATCGACCCATCTCTCACGATTGTCTTTATAGCCCCAACCGTGAACACGAATCCAATATCCAATTATTCCTAGGAGGAATATTGAAAACATCATAGTACCGAAAATGTATAGCATGGTGTCATAAAATAGTGGATCGTAGCTTGGTCCTATTTGTCCCTGGACACTAGATAGAATACTTAGTACTGTCCCAAATATAGGAATCATCAATAAAATGACTAACTGGAATGCATATATACATTTCTGTTATTTTCAGATTTAACATATTCTGCGCACTATAATCTAACCATATTAAATAAAATAAGGAAAGATGAAAAATTCTAACCGCGTCCATATGCAGCGTATCTACCCTGTCTTCCTTTTACAAAGAAGGCTGTAGCGATTGCGCCGAAGATACCACCAGCAATAGCTGATGCACCAAATACACCATCTGCGTCAAGATATGGTGTTCCTGATCCAGTAGCAGGATTAGCAGCTGCGGTTTCAACTTTTCGTTTTGCTAGTTCCAATTGTTCCTCAAGTGATCCATGAGCACCCGTAGCAGTATTTTCTGAGCCATACTGACCACCAAATTCGTAAGCAAATGCTGGAACAGCCAACATTAGGGGTATTGACATAATACCTGCAAAAAGTACGCCGAATACTATTGATTTATTCATTTGTATCTATCAAAATTTGATATATGTTATTATTTAACTTTTTTCTCACTTTCAGCGTTGAAAGTCACTAAGATCTGATATTAAGTAACATTTATGTTAGTTTTTTAGAGATTTAACCCAATGGGAAGACTTCATACTCATAATCATGGAAAGGCACATTCAACGAGACCTATAGAATCAAAATTTTCATCATGGGTCAAACAGGATCAAAAGGATATTGAAGAATTGGTTATCAAGTATGGGAAAGATGGTCACACACCCAGTCAAATTGGCATAAAACTCAGAGATCAGCATGCCATACCATTGATTAAGCCGATAATCAACAAAACAATAAGTGAAATTTTAGATCAAAATGATCTGAAATCCGAAATACCAGAAGATTTGAACAATATTGTTATCAAAGCTGTTGGTCTACAAAAACACCTAAAATCTAACAAAAATGATAGAAGAAATATACGTTCACTCGAACTGATTGAAGCCAAGGTTCACCGACTATCAATGTATTATAAAAAAATCGGTCGTATACCTAAAAATTGGAAATATAAGTCTGTAATCGCTCAATTAGAGTGATGGTAAAAAGTCTAAACGAATCATTATCATATTTTAAGCATACAATTTCTGACTTGATTAAATCGGAAAAAAACATCTCAATCATTTCGCATCTTGATTGTGATGGGTTAACTTCAGCAAGCATAATTGGTAAGGCACTTTTTAGAGAAGGGATAAGATGCACTATTACTACTACCAATGAATTTAACAATAATTTAGTTGATAGACTATCTAACGATTCAAGGGATTTTCATATAATCACTGATCTGGCGGGTGGATTTGCTAATACATTAGATGAAAAATTGGGTGAAGATTGGCTTGTACTTGATCACCATGAAATTCCAGAAGAGGAATATGATAATGAACGTGTAATTAATGCGTGGAAATTTGGTATTGATGGAGGTTTGGAAATTTGCGCTGGAGGAATGACATATTTGGCATCAAAATCACTTAACAAAAAAAATGAAGATCTTGCCGCCATTGCTGTAATTTCTGCTATTGGTGATAGACAGGACAAGGGAGAGAAAAAATCATTTACTGGCAAAAACCTAGATATCCTCAATACAGCAAAATCTAACGGGCAGATAGATGTTGATTTGGATCTACTTCTTGTGGGCAGAGAAACTCGACCACTATCTGATGCACTTGCATTTACTTCACAGCCATTTATCGAAGGACTAACTTGGAATAGAAGTTCTTGTTTGGCGTTGCTTAATTCTTCAGGTATTCCACTAAAGGAAAAAGGAAGATGGCGTGTTCCAGCTGAATTATCTGATGATGAAAAACGCCATCTTATTGAAACTATTTCCAGATTTGCTTCAGGCAAAAATATGACAGAAATATTGGAAGAATTAATTGGCTATACTTTTACATTTCCAAAAGAGGATCAAAGAAGTTTCTTACGAGATGTTAGAGAATTTTCGACTGTTTTGAATTCATGTGGGCGTATAAGCAAATCTGGTGTGGGTATATCGATCTGTATGGGTGATAGACATAGAATGTTACAAGAAGGTGAAAAGATCTTATCTGAATATAGAAAAAAAATCCGTGATTACATGAATGTGTTATCAAACGAGCGATGGAGGACTGCTGAAAATATGAACTGTGTTATGGTCAATGGTGAGGGAATAATACCTGAAATGATGACAGGTACAATAACATCAATTATTGCTGGTTCACCCAAAAATACTGGTAAAATTGTAATATTACGTACAAATGGTGAAGAAGGAATGATCAAGTTTTCCTCACGAAAATCAAATAACTGTAATTTGAGCATAAATCTGAGCTCATTAATGAGAACAGGGGCAGAAAAATTTGATGGTGTTGGAGGAGGGCATGATGCTGCAGCAGGAGCCAAAATAACTAAAGACAAATTGGATGACTTTTTAGATTATTTAGAAGGAAATGTCACTAACTTGCAAGATCCAAATATCGCTAAATAGCCTTTCATCTGAAAAGGCTATTGCGATAAAAAAGGCATTGGAGCCGGATAATATCAATTTTCCAAAAGATTTATCACTCGAGATTGAAAATCTTGGTGATCAACTTGTTGTTAGTTTTAAGAATCGAGGAGATACAAAAAAATTGATCTCAACTGTTGATGAAGTTTTAGAACATATTCAACTTGCGTTAAAGGTGATTGAATAATGTTAGATATGAAAATAGTCAGACAGGATCCTGAGAAAATCCAAAAAATGCTCAGGGATAGATATGTAGAATTTGACCTTGATTCATTACTAGATCTTGATAAAAAACGAAGGGAGTATATTCTTAGTACTGATGAACTTAGAAAGAAGAAAAATGAGGTGTCGTTAAAAATTGCTGATGCAAAAAAAGCCGGTGAGGATGCAGATAAAATAATTCAAGAAATGCAATTAGTTTCTCGTCAACTCACTGAATTAGAAGAAACTCAAAATAAAACAGAGTTAGAATATTCAAAATTGATATTAACACTTCCTAATATTTTTGATCAAACAGTTCCCATAGGTGAAGATAGTTCAGTAAACAAGGAAGTTAAAAAATGGGGTAATATTCCGAAGTTTGATTTTCAGGTGAGTGATCATATTGATATCACTCAAAAACTGAATCTTGTGGATCTCCAAAGGGCAGCAAAAACAGCTGGAGCAAGATTCTATTATCTGAGAGGTGATTTAGTAAAATTAAACCAATCATTAATTCAATTTGCATTAGACTTTTTAGATGATAAAGGATTCACATTATTTCAACCACCATATATGATTAATAAAAAATCTATGGAGGGAGCTATAATAGCTGAAGATTTCAAAGACGTTATCTACAAGATTGATGATGAAGATCTATATCTAATTGGAACTGCGGAACATGCCATGGCATCAATGTATGCAGATGAGATATTAGATGGAGCCTCATTTCCTATGAGATGTGCTGCAATAAGCCCTTGCTTTAGAAAAGAAGCTGGAGCTCATGGGAAAGATCAAAAAGGGATTTTTCGTGTGCATCAATTTGAAAAGGTTGAACAATTTGTTTTTTCCAGACCAGAAGATTCATGGGAAGAACATGAAAAGATGATTGCTATAACGGAAGAATTTTTTCAAAAACTTGAAATTCCATACCGTGTGATGCTTTTATCAAGTGGTGATATGGGGAAAATATCCGCCAAAACATACGATCTAGAAACCTGGATGGCTGGTCAAAATGCCTACAGAGAAACAGCATCATGTTCAAACTGTCTTGAGTATCAAGCTAGAAGGCTGAAGATTAGATTCAGAGATCGAACAAATGAGGATACCAAATATGTCCACACACTCAACAGTACACTTGTTGCAACAGAACGAACTATGGTTGCAATAATTGAAAACTTTCAAACTAAAGATGGGCATATTGAAATTCCTAGGGAATTACAAAAATATGTTGGAAAGAAAACGATCTAAAGGTGGCACACTTATATTTTGGAATTTGAGGTCGATAGTAATTGGTTAGAAGAAAAACACGAAAAATAAAAGATAAATGGAAAGAGAAAAAATGGGTAACGGTTTTAGCTCCAGACGCATTTAACAATATTCCAATTGCATACATACCAGTAACAAGTGATGAAACAGCCAAAGGAAGAGTTTTAGAGGTTACATTATTTGAGATTTTAAAGGGTGATCCTTCACAACATCAATACAAATTATTTTTCCAAGTGGATAAAGTTAATCAGGAAAAAGCTACTACAATTTTTAAGAGATATGAATATGCAAAGGAGTTTCTTAGAAGTTTAATAAGACGTGGTTCATCAAGAATCAATTTTATTTTGGATGCTGAAACTAAAGACGGATATATTTTTAGAATCAAAATGCTAGCACTAAGCCATAGAGAACTCAATACGTCTAGAAAACATGCATTAAGACTAATTGCAAAAGACGTCATAGAGAAAACCGTTAGAAATATGACACTGGATCAGTTTGTACAGGCTTCATGTTATGGAAAAATTAATTCAGATATAATGGCGGCTGCAAAAAAAGTTATACATCTCAGACATGTTGGTTTAGAAAAAGTCAAACTTGTTAGAACTGCAGAAGCGCAAATCACTCTACTCCAGGCTTGATAATTCAAAAAAATTTAAAAAATCAGAAAAAACTTGATGTCACAATTGAGTTAATACTACATGCAACTGAAAACTTTCAGAAAGTGTATGATGTATTTTTTGAGCTTTTTGTAATAGAAAAAGATGATATTTCGAAGCATGAATTAGTTGGTCATTTCGGAAATCCAATATTTATGCTTCATATACAAATAAAAAAAATAAAGGCCTATGAACTTGTAAAAAAACTCATTTCAATAATGCCAAAATCTGAACTAGATCTGATATTAAAAGATCTTGAAAATCGAATTGATAATTCATCTTTATATTTACGTTTTTCAAAGCAAAATTTCCTTGAAAAAATCATAAAACTTGAAGAAAAAGATCCAATCCGGATGAAGATCTACACACCTGTATATGTAAAAAAGGAAATAATAGATGTATATCGAAAACTACTTGAAACATAATCCAATAAATTTTAGTTTTTATGAGTATTGTTTTAAATAAAGTTGTAAGATTGAAGAATTATGGATACTGATTATGATGTTATAGTTGCAGGTGGAGGTCTAACTGGAACAGTTGCAGCTCAGGCTATATCACATTATTCTAATCAGAATTTATCCATTCTTTCAGTTGATAGAAATCCCGAAACCCTCCCTGGACGAAAATCAAATCCTGGTTGGACATGTGGTGATGCTTGTTCAAAGGAAGCAGTAGATTTTATGACAGAAAGGATAAAAATTCCTTGGACGTCTCCAGAAATTGAGCATGATGTGAAAGGGGTTATGGCATTCTCGCCTGATAAAGAAACTGCAATTCCTTTTGATGGTGATGGCTATATGCTTAATCGTCAAAAACTGCCCGAAATTCAAAATGCAAGAACAAAAAAGATGGGAGTCAACTTTGATTTTGAAATCAATCTTACAAGTCTAATCTATGATGGACCACAAGTGATGGGGGTTCAAGGTGTCAATAACAAAACAAAGCAACCATACAAAAAAACTGCAAAGGTTGTAGTAGATGCGACTGGAGTTACTTCAATGCTTAGAAATCAGCTCGAGAATTCTACCAAAATTGAGAAAAAAATAGACAGACGTGATCTAGAATCAACAGGCAGACACATTATGTATTTTGATAAGGGTGAAGAAGATCTCACAGAATTTGACCCAGATTATTGTATTATTCACTTAGACCAAGACATTGCACCTGGAGGATATGGTTGGGTTTTTCCAAAGGCTGACAATAAGGTAAACATAGGATTAGGTGTTGAAAAATCAATTTTAGATCAGAGAAATCAAAGGCTTGGAAAAAAAGATAATGTTGCGTCATTGATGGAAGAATATCTTCAAAGAAACAAGGCGATTAAGAATGCA
Organism: uncultured Candidatus Nitrosopelagicus sp.; assembly: GCA_964503555.1. Classification (GTDB taxonomy): domain Archaea; phylum Thermoproteota; class Nitrososphaeria; order Nitrososphaerales; family Nitrosopumilaceae; genus Nitrosopelagicus. The sequence continues at coordinate 245 of CAZDAA010000006.1, read as the reverse complement.
AAACTATCACAAGATCCAGAAGACATTCACAATAACACAGGGGTGTTCCAAGTTTCTGTAAGAAGACAAAATGACTGTATGGTTTCTGGAGGTTATATGCTTGTTGGAGATTCTGCATGGATGCCAAAACCAATTGATGCTGGAGGAATAGGTCCAGCCTTGATTGCTGGTACCATTCTTGGTAAAAATGTTGTAGATGCGATTGAAGCAAATGATGTTACAGAAAAAGGATTGTGGCAATACAA
>CAZDAA010000005.1:0-16662 GCA_964503555.1 uncultured Candidatus Nitrosopelagicus sp. | reverse complement strand
ATTAGTTCATCAATAAACTTGAATCTTCTGTATAATTTTTCACGTTTTTTCTCACAAACAAGAATCGTTTTAAATCCTTCATCTTTTGCACCTTTTAAAACTTGAAGGGCGCAGTGTGAACCCAAAGTTGCTATCGTTGCCAAACTATATTTTCATTAGAAAAATACAACATATGAAACTATGTATCAAAGCGTGTGCCTGACACATATGAAAAAATATCATCAATCAAGTCAATAGATACCTTTGCTTCTAGATTTTTTGGTATCGTTTTTAGTATAAAATCAATCATAGAGATGTCATCTGTTAACGTTCCATTACTGTTTCGTATAGAATAAACAGCAATTGCACTAGATACATGTGCAATAATTTTGTCATTCTCATTAAGCATACTTAATTACTTTTTACTAATTATTTTTATAAATACTATTTGAAAAGAATCTAATTTATAGTGGTGTATTCATCAAATTACTATTGCAAGTAATTCCTCAAATTGTTAAAATTGATAATGAAAACCGTAAACAAATTTACCTTGATGTATTATCTGATCAATTTTGTTTATCAATATTAACATCAATAATTAATCAACCAAAAACTGCTGTTGTAGTTGCTAAAGAAACTGGCATACCTATATCTACAGTATATAGGAGACTACAATCTCTTCAAGAGAATAAATTATTGAAAGTTTCAGGTGGAATCAACAAAGATGGGAAATATTTCATTTACCAAAGTAAGATAAAGGAAGTTTCAACAAAATTTGACGGTATATCTACTATGATTCATGTTACACCTAACCTTAATTTTACAATAATGTAACAATTACTAAAATAATCCTAATAAATACTCAATTATAAAAAATCATATAATGACAGAAACAGAATTGGATAATTGGAGAAGAACTCATTATTCAAATGAATTAATTTCATCCACTAATGAAATGGATGTTATAGTTATGGGCTGGGTATCTAGTGTAAGAGGACATGGCAATATCTCATTTGTTACTATAGAAGATATGACAGGTCAGATTCAAATTGTTTCTAAAAAAGGTGATTGTCCAGATCAAATATTAGAAGATATTTCTAAATTAAAAGAACATACTTGTATTGGCATAAAGGGTAGAATACAAAAATCTGAAAAAGCTCCAAATGGTATAGAAGTTATCCCAAATGATCTTAGAATATTTTCTGATGTAAAAATAATTCCTCCATTTGATCCTAATGCTAAAACTGTTAAAAATATTGACACACGATTAGAGATTAGAGCGGTAGATCTACGACGTAATACATTGAAGAAAGTTTTCATAGCACGTAATGAAGTATTAAAATCAATAAGAAATTATTTTACAAACCAAAATTTTATTGAGATTAACACACCAAAAATGATTGCAACTGCAACTGAAGGTGGTGCTGCACTTTTCCCCATATTTTATTATAACAAAGAAGCCTTTCTTGCACAAAGCCCTCAATTGTATAAAGAACAACTTACAATGAGTTTTGAGAAAGTCTTTGAGATTGCTCCAATTTTTCGCGCAGAACCATCAAGAACAAACAGACATCTATCAGAGGCTATATCGATTGACTTTGAAGAAGCATATATTGATTATAATGATGTAATGAATAGGATAGAAGAAATTATAAAAAATTCTATTAGTGCGGTTGCTGATTTTATGCAAACAGATCCTGATACCGAGTTTTCAATTCCAAGAATGCCTGAAAAAATTCCTAGGTATACATACGCCGATCTTGTTGATAAAATGAAGAAATCCGGTGTAAAAATACAATGGGGGGATGATCTATACCCAACAAATTTGAAAAAAATTGGATTGACTGGGTTTTATTTCATTATTGATTGGCCATTGGGTCCAAAACCATTTTATGTTAAACCTAGTAAGAGCGATCCAAAAATTTCAGAATCTTTTGATTTGATGTACGGTGATTTGGAAATATCATCAGGAAGTACAAGGATTCATAGCAAATCTGAACTTGAAACACGAATGAAAAACAAGGGAATGAAAATTGATTCATTTGGTTATCATCTAAAAATATTTGATTTTGGTGTTCCACCACACGCTGGATGCGGGATCGGTCTTGAAAGGTTAATGATGGCATTAACAGGGGTCGAAAATATCAGAGACACAACATTTTATCCAAGAGATGTTGATAGATTAACACCATAGGTGAAAAAATTGGTTAATGAAGAAGAAATTATACAAGTTGCTAAATTGATGAAAATTGAACTTGCTGATTATAAAGTGCATATTAAAAAAGTTCAAAAAATGCTTGAATATTTTGATATTCTTGATGAGGCAAACATTGAATCTGAAGATCTAATAGTACAGGAAACTGATGTTGATAAATTAAGAGATGATAAACACATCATCTATGATAAAAAATTATTAAAATTTCTAAAAAATTATCAGGAAACCTATGTAAAGGCTCCAAAGTTGAGTTGAATGAACTTAGGAATTTCTGCATTACAATATGTAAATAGTATCAAGAACGGGGATTTCACAGTAGAAGAGTTTATTGAAAAATCTTTTGAAAGGATTAAGGAAATAGATGATAAACTACATGCTTTTTTATCATTTAATGATATTGCGTTAGAAAAAGCTAAGGGAATTGATCGTCAAATTAGTTCAAACCAAAAAATTGGACAGTGTTTTGGTATGCCAATTTCCGTTAAAGACAATATGTGTGTAGAAGGAACAAAAACTACATGTGCATCAAAAGTTTTAGAAAATTTTGTTTCACCTTATACTGGTACTGCAGTTTCTAGATTAGATGCGGAAGATGCAATAATAATTGGTAAAACAAACCTTGATGAGTTTGCTATGGGTCTTAGTACGGAATTCAGTGCGTATGGACCAAGTAAAAATCCTTGGAATATTGATTATGTTCCAGGAGGGTCATCAGGTGGTAGTGCTGTATCTGTATCTGCGAATGAATGTATTGCATCTTTAGGTTCTGATACAGGTGGTTCAATTAGAAATCCTGCAAGTTTTTGCTCAATTGTTGGTTTAAAACCTACATATGGACTTGTTAGCCGTTTTGGTCTTGTTTCTTACGCAAATAGTCTTGATCAGATAGGTCCAATGACAAAAACAGTTAAGGATTCTGCATTTTTATTGAATATAATTTCTGGAGTTGATCATAATGATAATACGACTATTGATAATAAAAATCAGGATTATCTAAAAAATATTGATGCAGGCATTGCTGGAAAAAAAATTGGGATAGTTACCGAAATGACAAATCCTGACGGATTGAGTACTGGCGTTCTAAATGCTACCAATGATGCAATCAAAAAATTTGAAGATCTTGGAGCAAATTGTGAACAGGTATCATTAGGAATGTCAAAGTATGCCGTAGCTGCATATTATACTATAACATCAACAGAAGCAGGAAGTAATCTTGCAAGATATGATAATATAAGATATGGATATGAGTTTGATTCATCAGGATTCGAGTTTAATTCGTATATATCACAAGCAAGAAGTAAACTGGGTCCTGAAGTTGTCAGAAGAATGATTGTAGGTGGTTTTGTACCATCTGCAGGGCATGCTGGAAAATATTTTTTGAAGGCATTAAAAGTAAAATCTAAACTCATCACAGAAATAAATCATATATTTAAAAAATTTGATTATTTAATTTCACCTACAGTTCCCATCCAACCATTCAAATTCGGTGAAAAAATAAACGATCCAGTATCGTTTATGCTAGTTGATTTTAACACTGTTACAGCTAACTTGACTGGAATTCCTGCAATATCTGTACCATTTAAAATTGAAGATGGCTTACCAATAGGAATTCAAATAATGGCAAATCATATGGATGAACATTCGTTATTGCAAGCTGCATATGCACTAGAAAAAACAGTTAGTTTACCTGAGGTAGAAATCTAATGGCAAAGATCGGTCTAGAGATACATGGTCAATTAACAAAACTTGAAAGTAAATTATTTTGTCCATGCAAGGCTGATTATCGCCAGTTTGAACCAAATACAAACATCTGTCCTATTTGTATGGGAATTCCAGGGTCATTGCCATTGCTGAATAGAACTGCTGTTGAAAAAGCCACATTAATTGCAATGGCACTGGATTGTAAAACTCCTCACAAAATTGCATTTTTTAGAAAAAATTATTTCTATCCTGATTTACCAAAAAACTTCCAAATTACTCAACTCAATGTATATGGAAATACAAGTATTGGCTGGGAAGGCAAAATCTCAGTGGCAGACAAGGTGATAAGAATTCGAAGAATACAATTAGAGGAGGATCCAGGACGATTAATTTATGAGGGTGCGAATGAAAAAACAAAAGTTACGTTGGTTGATTACAATAGAGCTGGAACTCCATTGGTTGAGATTGTAACCGAGCCAGATTTTGAAACTCCACATGAAGTCAGAGAATTTTTAAACATACTCTCAGATTTGCTTGAAAATTTGAATGTATCAGACCCAGGATTAGAGGGTGCAATGCGTGCAGATGCTAATGTTTCGATAGAGGGCGGTTCAAAGGTTGAAATAAAAAATATTGGATCATTTCATGATTTAGAAAAGGCTGTTCATTTTGAAATAACAAGACAGCAAAGTCTTGTAGAACGAAAAATTGAGATTGTTCAAGAAACAAGACATTGGGACGATGGCAGAAAAATAACTGTTTCAGCAAGAACAAAAGAGGAAGAAGCCGAGTATAGATATCATCTTGAAGCAGATATACCGTGGGTTAGAATTAATGATGATACAAAAAATCAATTACAAACGCACATGCCTGAAAGTATCAGTTCAAAGAAGGAGCGATATGTTTCAAAGTATGGTATTACATCGCAGGTTGCAGATATATTGGCTTCAGATAGATACTTTTCAGAACTTTTTGAAAATGCAAAGAATCAAACAAATGCAAAAGATATTGCAAATATGATTACTACCGATATTATGGGATTACTTGATACACGTAAAAAACGTGAAACATCAAAACTATCTTCAGAACATCTTTCAGATCTAGTCGAGTATATCAAATCAAATAAAATTACAAGGGCTTCTGCAAAACTTGCACTAGATGAAATCATAAAGAATGGAAAATCACTAGAAGAAATAATTAATGATCTTGATTTAGGACATGTTTCAGATAAAGATGAATTATCTAATATTATTACACAAGTATTAAATGAAGAAGCAAAAGCAGTGAAAGATGCAAAACTAAATCCTGAAATAGTTAATTTTTTGGTAGGGAAAGTTATGCAGAAAACACGAGGCAAGGCAGATCCAGAATTGACGTTATCATTATTAAAAAAAAGTCTTGGTTTTGACTAAAAAACGAATTTTAGTTTTGGGTGGTGGTTTTGCAGGAGTTGATTGCACCAAAAAATTAGAAGATTATTTTCACTCAAATTATGATATTGAAATAACGCTGGTAAGTGATGATAATTTTTTACTTTTTACGCCAATGCTGCCACAAATAGTTGCTGGAACAATTACCCCTAGGCATATTGTTATGCCTTTGAGAGCGTTATGTAAAAAAGCACGAATATACGAATCAGTAGTTAGAGATATTGATCCTATCCAACAACATGTTACATTAGAGGGTACACCAGAAAAAATTGGTATTAGGATACATTATGATTATTTGGTTATTGCATTGGGAAGCAAAACCAATTTTTTTGGGTTAAAGAATGTTGAAAGAAATTCATTTACAATGAAAACATTGGCAGATGCCATATCATTAAGAAATAGAATAATTGATATGTTAGAACAGGCAGAGAATGAAAAAAATTCAAAAATTAAGCAACGATTACTAACTTTTGTTATTGTTGGTGGTGGATTTGCTGGAGTAGAAACAGCAGGAGAAATTAATGATTTTCTTAGTGAAGCTATTTCTTATTATCATAATATCAAACATGATGATGTACAAGTTATACTAGTTGAGGCCGTTTCAACTATTTTACAGGGATTCAATGAAAATTTATCAGAACATGCACATAATGAATTAGAAAAAAATGGTATTAAGATACTACTTCAGACTGCAGTCACAAGTTTTGATGGGAAAAATGTTACGATAAAAAAATTATCTAATACTTCATCAAATGTAAAACATGAAGAAGTCATTATTGATTCTCATACATTAGTTTGGACAGCTGGAGTAACTCCCGTTGAAATTATTCAAAATTCTGTCTTTAAACTAAAAAATGGGAAAATAATTGTAAATAAGTTTTTAGAAATACCAAATCATCCAGAAATATTTGCGATAGGAGATTGCTCACAATTTGATAATGAAAATGTCAGTAAGTTTCCACCTACTGCACAGCTAGCAGAGGCGCATGCAAAATTAGCTGCATATAATATTAAACAATCAATTGAGAACAAAGAAAAAAAGAAATTTGTATACAAATGGAAAGGACAGAGTGCTATAATTGGAAAACATTATGGAATAGCAGAATCAATGGGCATAAAGATTACTGGATTTTGGGCATGGGTATTATGGAGAAATTATTATCTTAATAAAATGCCCAGTATAGGAAAAAGAATAAGAGTTTGGTTGGATTGGAATATAGATTTGTTTTCTAGAATAGACATCTCTAGATATGGTTTCAAACGAGATACATCAAAAGAATACCGTGAATTAGATGAAGTAGATGATGTTTGGTAGCTGATATCAGTTATTAGATAGTTATTATTAGCGCAGATATGAATATGGTATTTTTTTATTTGGCATCAGGTGTTGTTGCAGGAATTTTAGGTGGTATTTTTATTGCATCTTTTTTCTATAATCCTGAAATCTTGTTCCTACAGCCCTAATTTTATTTGAATCATAATTCCCTAGTTACCATTGGTAAAAATGCACCAGCATCAGATACAATTCCTAATGCCTGCCACGTACCACGATCCATTAGTTTTGTGACAGTTGGTTGATTTATGTCAATCACTATCACTTTGACATTTGCAGGAAGCATATTTCCAGTTGCAATTGAATGTAACATTGTTGCTACCATTATTACCATTGATGCACCTTTCAGAATCCTTTTGTATTCTTTTTGAGCAGTTGCAACGTCAGTAATTACATCAGGTAATGGACCGTCATCACGTAAAGACCCCGCCAAAACAAATGGTATTTTCTTTTTTACACATTCATACATTATTCCACGTGTGAGTTTTTTTGTTTTTACCATTTTTTCAATAGAACCAGCTTTGAATACAGCATTGATCGCTTCCATATGATTTCTATGACCTCTTATGGCTAATGTACCATCACGAACATTCATCCCAAGTGATGTTCCCAATGTTGCATATTCAATATCATGAACTGCAAGGGCATTTCCAGCCAAGACTGCATCAATATATCCATGCCGGATAAGAGTAGAAACTGATTCGCTAGCTCCTGTATGAACAATAGCAGGACCACCAACAAGAACAATCTTACCACCATTTTTTTTAGTGAGTCGTATATCTTCTGCAACCTTCTTAGCTATATGCTGTGTTGGTCTTTCACTTGAACTACTACTTCCCATAAATTCAAATACATTCATTCCTTCTCTAGGTCTTTCTGGAGGAATTACTTTGATACCATTTTCTCCAACTACAATTTTATCTCCCTTTTTTATTTGACGTATTGGAACACAAGTTGCTTTTTTTGCTTTAACAACAATACACTTATCCATCATCATATTTTCTACGTCAATCCATTTATTCTTAAGAAAAATTTGCGTTTGATTATTTGTGGTACTGTAAAAATTATCAGGCATTACCATATCTTTTAATGCAGTATTTAGTTTTACATCACTTTGAGTCTTAGATGTGGCTCCTTGACGATATGCATAATTTAATATTCTATCAAGATTTTTTTCATTTTTTCCCGTTACAAGTATTTTTGCATAACTTTCATCTTTTTTCTTTTTACCAACCTGGATGTCTAAAACCTCAAACGAACCACCATGGTCCATAATCCCGTCAAATACTTTTGTAAGAATAAGTGAATCTATGATATGTCCACGCAACTCTATTTCCGATGAGAATTTCTTCATACGTTCACATAAATTATTGGTAAGTAAAATGTTACGACAAAATAATTTGAGTATCTACTATACTGGGAGGCTAACCTTACCGCGATACTCTTCAATATTATCTAATTTTAGTGAATTTATGATGGTGGATTTTTCGTCATCAGACAACCCTTGAGCAATTGTCTTGGCTATCCCATTCTTATCACATAAAACAAGAATATATCCAGTGTCATCAGTTACTACAAATCCATCTACACCATTTACAGTAGCATACAAATTTTCTTCCCCAACGGGCTCCCAAATATTTGTATTATTATCTTTCAATGCTAATGCGGGCATTGCTTTACCATTTGCAAATTTATTAAGATAGTCTCTTGCAGCATTAACACGTTTTTGACCCAATTTTAAAGCCAGAAAATACTGCACATGATTTATTGTAATGTTTATTATTAATACATTTATTATTTTTTATTTCAATAAATTATTTATTGCGCAGCAAGAGTATCTGTCTCGGCAGTCTGGTTTGATTTTTCTGGAACAAATGCTTCATCTAACAAACTTAATGAAAGATTTTTTACATCATTATATGTACTTGTTAGTGTATCGAATGCATCTTTCATATTATCAGTAATTATTTTTAGGTTTGAAGATTCACGCGCAAATGAGCGCTCTAATTTTTCAAGTGTTTTTATTGCATCTCCATGTCTATCTGCCGCTTGATTAGCTAATTTTTCTGTAGAATTATATTGCACTTCTGCTTTTTTGGAATTTGCTTCTTTAGCAATTAATGAAGCTTTTAGTCCATATGTTGCGGCATCTGCATCAGCATCACTCAAGTTTGACGTGACTTTTGTGATGTCATTAATCGCTTTTGTTATCTCCAATAGATCCTTTTGTGCGCTAAGCAGCCGAATTTTTTCATTTGCTAGTTTTGTTTTCATATGGGCTGAATATGATGATGCCCTTTTCACAATGTCTTTTTTCTCCCTTATTGAGGCCTTTAAGATATCAACAGATACTTTTTTTTCAATTAGTTTTCTTCTGGATTTAAAAATTGAGCTAGTTACTGACTCTAAATCTTTCTTCATCAATGAAGTCATTGTTTTTGTTTCAGTGGAGTAGTTTAGGGCATCTTTAACTAGATTAGCTTCATTTTCAGTAATATCATACCTAGCATTAATAATTTCATGAATTATTTTATTAGCAATTGAATCACGACCTGATCCACGATTATGTTTTACTGATTTTTTTTTATGCCTTCTTGCCACCATAATTGATGATATCCAGACCTATTTTTAAAGTTAAAAAATATCTTTGTTCACAAAAAGAAAATTTATTACTATTTACTTATTTTTCACTATTCTAAAAATGATCTAAGCAGTTGGCGTAGATGTTTATTTGTTATCTGGGAATCGGCAGTTGCAAAAAATGATCGCAGATCTTTTTCTGATATGCCTTGATCCTGATAGAATTTAGCCTGCAATGCCATCTCTAGTTTATCAATTTCATGTAGTAGTATAGATTCATTCGAGGATTTTTTTTGATATTCATCCCAAATATGATAATAATCATTTGATATTTTTTTTGGGAGGTTTTTCAATATTTGTTTCATGGTAGTATTCTCAAGTTTATTTTTTTTATTTTTTGGTATTTGATTAGGCGTTAAATCACCTATTACTGATTCTGCTAAATCATGTATTAATGCCATCTTGATGATTTTTTCTGTATCAAATCCATGTAAATCAGAAAAGATCATAGATAAAATGGCTGTAGAATATGTATGTTCTGCGACAGATTCAACATCATTTAATCCAAGTTTATCTTTCCAACCTTGCCTAGGAACAGTTTTTAATTCTATAACTCTTCGGAAAAAATTTAAAATCATGAAGTATCTAATTTGATCATATTCATAAATTTTTTTTATTTTACAAACCTTAGATCATTTTGATGGTGGTTAATTTGTATTTTATAAAATAAAATCTAAAATTTATCTATGATTAGTTGTTCTAAACACAAATTTAATAATTAACAAAAAATAGTAGAAAAGACAACCTTAAATCCCTATCAATTTGAATTGCGTTATGCCAGGGTAGCTCAGCCTGGGAGAGCACTCGGCTGAAGACCGAGCTGTCGCGCGTTCAAATCCCGCCTCTGGCATTAAAATTTTGTATAATTTTATAATGACAATATTTTAATAGAAGATTTTATACTGATTTTCTGAAAATATATGGTTGTAAAAACAGGTAAGGCTAAAAAAATCAAGAAAAAGGCTTCATCAGGAACTACAAAGAAGAAAGCAAAAAGTAAAAATTCAGATACTTATGATGATTCTGGAATAATTCTGATTGATGATGATTTAGAAATTGATACAGAGAAGGTATCAGAAGAAAGAAAGGCGTATTTGGAAGAATCACGTTCACAGGATGCTTCTGAATAGCCTAACTAAATTTTTATGCATGTTTCACCTAGTATTCATTAATGTATGCATTATGTTTAATCACAGTTAATCCAGGTAAGATTGATAAAGTAACAAGTCATCTTTCAAAAAAACGTAAACCAATGAAAGAAATTATGACTGTTACTGGAAGGGCAGATGTTTCTATTCTTTTTAACGGTTCATTAAATGACATAAATAATGGAGTTAATGAATTAAAAAAAATCAAGGATATTGTTTCTACTGAAACGCTTATAGAAGTTGAGGTTGATCTAGGATGGTAAAGGCAGTAGTATTAGTAAAATCACCAAAAAAGCTCATTGCAGCAAGGCTCAAAAGGATTAATTTTATCTCTATATCATTTCCTGTTAGTGGTCAATTTGACGCTGTAGCAATAATAGAAGTTAATAATTTATCTCAAATCAAAGATGTTACAACAAATATTCAAAAAATAACTGGGGTTATACGTACTGAGACAATGGTTCAGGTAAAATAATAAAGCATTTAGGAAGGTATGTTGTGATAAAGATATGAATGTGAGAAAGGTCGGAAATGTTATTTTGGCTGTAAAAGATCTAGATAAATCAGTTGAGTTTTATAATAAAATTTTAGGGATGCCGATCAAACGACAAAGACAAAATTGGGTAGATTTAGGGCAATCTGGTGCATTACTTAGTTTACACCCAGCGTCTTCATCCACACCTCATATTGGTACTTCGATAGATAATGGAATATTGATTGGATTGGTTGTTGGCGATGTTACTTCTGCACTTAATGAACTAAAATCAAAGAATGTGAAAGTTCATCGTGATATACAAGAACATGAAGCTGGAAAAAATGCAATTATACTTGATCCTGATGAATATATGATCTCATTGTTTGAACCAAACTTTAATGCAGAAAAAAACATACAAGCAGGTGGATACATAGGATTCACTCCTGCTTAAATTATGAAAACAAATTATACATAATCATTAAAAAATCTAAATATTGGATTTGGAATTCTGATTCTCTAATTTCTTTTTTAGTTCCACATTCTCTTTTAGGATTTTTTCATTTTCTTCCTTCAGTAGTGTAAGTGAATGATCTTTTGAATATAATGGGTGACCTGGAGGAATTAATTTATCAACTGACATATTAAGCAGACTTGCTGCCATTTGACGATACATTTCAGCAAAGTTTTCTAATTTAGGATCAAGTACAGTATTATCAGAAGTAAGTTTTTCCTTGAGTTTTGATGTGTTCATTAAACCTTTAGGAATATTTGAACCGGGTGGATAACGGATAGAATTCGGCATGGTCAAAAAATCATGCATAAAACCGTAAGGATTCAATTTGTTCATATTGATTAAATCAATCATATTTTTTATATTTTTATTGCCATATTTGTGCTTTAGTATGCCTGAAGAAATCTTAGTAAAGAATTCTTGATCAATCCATTCAGGTCTTATCAATTACAGCTGATCGCTGATCCTTATAGCGATCATAAGTTTTTGTTAAAAAATGATTCAGAGTAAAAAAAAGACATGTCTGAAATGTAAGAAGGAGATTGGAATGATGGAGTTACACAAAGTTGTTATGTATATTGTTGAAGATGAATTTACTGATCATCATTATGAACATGTAGAGTGTCCTGATAATTTTACGATTTAATCAACATACTGATAAATTGGATATAATTTATCTGAGTTTCTATAACGATACTTCCATTTAGCTTCACTCAAGATTTCTTGTTTGCATTTTATTTGTAATGTAGGATGAATTTTATTATAGACATCTTCTCCAATCAAAATTTGCTGTGGTTGGGCTAAACTTTGTATTTTTGATGCAACATTCATTGCAGGACCTAACAAATCAACATGAGATGTTTTTTTGTCGGATCCATATCTTACAATCATATTTTTGCCAAAATCTATACCAATTTTTACCGCAAGCTCTGGATAGTCAGATTTAGCTAAAACAGGATTTATTCCCTCATTGATTACTCTGATCATAGATTGAGCACATGTTACCGCGTTATCTGATGCCAAAAGATTACTTGCATCAATAAAATAGCCAATCACCGCATCACCAACAAATTTTAACACCATACCAGCATTCTGTTCTATCAAAATTGCCATTTCCTGTGTAAACGAACTGAATAACATCGCCACCTTTTCTTCAGGCAAAGATAGTACCATTTGTGTTGAACCAACTATGTCTACATACATAACAACCATTGGTAATTTTTTCCAAACATGCTGTCTCAAAAAATCATCTGATTCATCGACAGTGCCATCATACTCAATGCCGCGTTCTAATGAATTCATTAGTCTTTCTTGTGTTTTTATAATCATTGTATCCGTATCTACTGTACCCTCCATATGTTTACCAAGCATCATTCCAATCATATCTAATTGATTTTTTTCTGAATCATCACTCAAAATTTAGCTCACCTCTAAAACAAAATATGTATTTCATATAATATCTCAATTCACTTTTAGATTATAATAATTGTTATGAAATTCAGTTATACTGTAACATATCTCCTTCAATTAAGATTTTATTTAGTATCATTCTAATCAGATAATGCGATTAGGTCTAGATACTGAAGACAAATTCCTGATAAAATTAAACGAAATAAATGAACAAATCCAAAGCACCTTTCTTACTGAGGCTACAAAAATGACAGAAAAAATACCAGTGGATGTTATGTTACAGGATGGAACCGCAAAAAAACAGGATACTTGCAGTATGGAAATGATAAAAGCATTTTATGATAAAATTGCTAAAAAATTAACAAATTGGACATTGCAAACTACTTCTACTACAAATAATGAGGATTTACGTCGGGATTTTATCAAAATGCATGCTACAGTAGATGATTACAGAATATTACTGCATATATCAACGCAGTACCACGTTTTACTATACTACAAGCCAGATTATCAGGTAATGAAAAAACAAAAAGAATTAGCAGATTTCTTAACGATGACAGAAAAAAATGAAAAAAAACTTGCTGAGAAAAGTGATCAAGTGATACTCAAAAAATTAAAAGAAGAGGGTTATAAGGATCTTAATCCTGAAAATCTTTTTGAAATTTTCTATAAAGATGATAAAATCATGGAAAATATTACTGGAGAGATTGACAAACAAACTGATGGTGATTTGAACAAAATTTATGAGAAAAAACAAAGTCTTCTAAAAGAATTGGATAACTTTCTACTAGAAATATATCAAATTGAACCCGTGTTGATTGATGAAACCAGATTAGTTTCGGGCGAAGAAGGATTTGTTTTTAATTTAGATGTAGAACGAGTCAATGATGAACAGTCAAAACAGTTCTCTTCTGACAAAATGTCCGAACAGACAAAAAAGAATATTACAACCAGAATTGAGGAACTTCTAAACATTATAAAATAAATTATAATTAGCATTAATCGTTAAGTTTTGTAAAAATAAAAGGTGTATCAATAGGTTGATCAGAAGTCCAATATGTTGGCAATGTAACAGTTTTTACAATATTAAGATCAAAAGAATCGATTACATTTCCCCATCCAAACTTTGAATCATCTTTTGTATATTTTCTCTTTGAATAGCTTCCCATAAACACAAACATAGCATTATTTTTTAAATTAGATATACTCAGAATTTTTTCAATTACACTGTTAGCTAATAATTCTCCTTGTTCTGGTAAACCAGAAAGAAAGACTGCTGGCTGAGATAATTTTAATGATGTATAATCAAATTTTGTAGCATCATCTAATTCAATATTAAAATTAACTTTGGTATCATTTGATATTGATTTTTGTAAAAGAACAAGATTTTCATCTATTTCAATTCCATATGATTCCATTCCTACAACTTTACCACAATATGCTATCCTTCCATCCCCTGAGCCAATATCAATAATATTGCCAATACCAAGATTTTTTGAAATTAATGCTAGAGTGTACGCAGAAAGCATCCATGTTGGATAAAATGGCGCATAACTTGTATCATGTTTGATGCTATCCAGCCAAAAATGTGTCACATCACCTTCATAGATCGTACATGGAATTTCATCAATTGTTAATTCATGGGAGCTTGAATAGATGGGATTGTTGAGCATGAATTTGTGAAGTAATTCTAAATGATTCTTATCAATTGATAGAATATTTGATGAAGAACTAGGAATAAACTCATGAATATGAGCATGGCTTGTATTATTGGTCATGTATTCCGTCTTTAACGTGACTATAGTATTGGAGAGTGTATCAGTCATCTATCATAGAGATTCAGTATTGAGATTATAAAATTATTAGAAATATGCAGTTACAAAAAATCAAATATGGAAAAAATACAGGAAATTGATGGTAATTTCATACGATGATGTAGTAAATGCACAGAAAACACAGGATAGTGTTATCAGAAAAACATCTCTTACCTTTTCTGATACATTTACCAAAATTACAGGCTCAAAGGTTTACCTAAAAAATGAATTTGAGCAAAAGACTGGTTCATTCAAACTACGTGGTGCATATTATAAAATCAAAACTTTGTCTGAAGAAGAAAAAAGGAATGGTGTAGTTGCAGCATCTGCTGGTAATCATGCTCAAGGTGTTGCATTTGCTTCAGCATTAGAAAAAATCAAATGTGTTATAGTTATGCCAAAAAATGCCTCACCAGCAAAGGTTGCTGCAACAAAGGCCTATGGTGCAACAGTAGTTTTGGCGGGAAAAAATTATGATGAATCTTGGATAAAGGCACAAGGAATTGCTAAAACAACAGGGGCCACAATTATTCATGCATTCAATGATCCGCAAATTATAGCTGCACAGGGAGTAATAGGATTAGAAATCATGGAACAGCTTCCTGATGTTGATGAAGTTTACGTTCCAATAGGTGGTGGCGGATTGGCAGCTGGTATTTTGACAGCGATTAAAGAGAAAAATCCAAATGTAAAAATCATTGGTGTTCAGTCTAAATCATTTCCATCTATGAAAAATTCATTTGATTCTGGTAATATACAAACCATCGATGGTGGTTTTACAGTTGCTGACGGAATTTCAGTAAAAACACCAGGCACAACAACGTTTGAAATTATCAAAGATAAGATTGATGAAATTGTTCTTGTTGACGATAATGAAATTATCAAAGCTATGTTCCTTTTGATGGAAAGATCAAAATCAGTCGTGGAACCTGCAGGTGCTGCAGGCCTTGCATATTTAGTAAGCAAAAAGCCATCACCCGGGAAAAAAGTTGTTCCAATCTTATGTGGTGGAAACATAGACATGTACTTACTAGGCCAAATAGTTGCAAAAGGTCTTACAACAATGGGCAGAATGATGAAAATTTTCATTTTACTTAAGGACAAACCAGGAGCGTTGAAAGAAGTTGTTGACGAATTGGCATCTTTCAGTGCAAATATTGTTGAAGTTGTTCATGACAGATTAAGCTCAGATGTACGTGCTGGTACAACTGGTGTCACACTCAGTTTAGAGACAGAAGATCAAAATCATATGGATAAACTGATACAGCACTTGAAAGAGAAAAACATAGAATTCAAAGTTTTAACATAGAAAACTAACTAAAACCTGCCTCTAATTTTACGCCTGACTTTTTTTTCTTCCTTTTTACCAAAACTCTTACGCTTCTGACTAGCCTTTTTCCTTTTGTTTATCTCATGTTTTCTCATATTAGACCCTCTTAAACAAAAAAATCATATCTACTTGAATTTTTTCTTAACAAACTTCTTTAGACCCATTTTTTTCAGTTCCTGAGACTCCTTTAGGACAGATTTATGTTGTGTATCCTTGTGGGATTTGAGCATTTTTCTTATTTTGGGGGATTCGTTACCTAATATTTTCATCGCATAAATTGCTGCATTTCCAGCTTTATTCACACCAACAGTAACAACAGGAGAACCAGATGGCATTTCTGAGATTGAGAGTAATGAATCAAGACCTCCGAACGCAGAAAACTTGTGTTGTTCAGATTTTTTTTGTTGCTTGTCATTGTAAACCATGATTGGAACCCCTATGACCGGTAATACTGTATGTGATGCAATCATTCCGGGAAGATGTGCAGCACCACCAGCACCAGCTATAATCACCTTAAATCCACTTTTTTCGGCGTGTTTTGCATATTCATCTAGTCTGGTTGGTGTTCGATGTGCCGAGATTATTTGATCTTCATGGGCAACCCCAAATTCATCAAGTATCTCTCCAGCAGAATGCATTATTCTGCTATCGGAACTAGAACCCATTATAATCCCTA
>CAZDAA010000004.1:0-17021 GCA_964503555.1 uncultured Candidatus Nitrosopelagicus sp. | reverse complement strand
ACAGCAGTAGGTTATACTATGGCAAATAATCTTGTAAACAGAGTTGTAGTTGGAGCAGATCGAATATTACGAACTGGTCACGTGTATAACAAAATTGGCACATATCAGGTAGCTACAATGGCAAAACAACATAATATTCCATTTTATGTTGCAGCACCACTCTCAACATTTGATTTGAAAAGCAATACTGATGACGTTATTATAGAACAAAGAAACGCAAGTGAAGTGACAGGTATTGGAGATAAAAAAACTGCACCTGATGATATAAGCGTAATTAACCCAGCTTTTGATCTCACCACACCTGATTTGATTTCTGGGATTATTACAGAAAAAGGTGTGATAAAACCTCCATATGAGGAATCTATAACAAAATTATTCGAAGCTAATTAATAGAAAGTTTTTATTTATTCTATTATATCAAATAAAAAATGGACAATATAACAATAGACCAAGTTAGGTCATCTCTAAAACAATGCATGGATCCTGAAGTTCCTCTATCAATTGTTGATATGGGCTTAGTTTATGGTATTGATATTTCTGATAATAATGATGTGAATATCAAAATGACCATGACAACCAAAGGCTGTCCACTTCATGATACAATGGTTGATGATGTTAAAAGATATACAAAAAAAGTTCCGGGAGTAAATAATGTAAATGTCGATATAGTATGGGATCCTCCTTGGTCGATGGATAAAATGTCTGATGAAGCAAAAGCATTAATGAAAAATATGGGAGCAAAAGCAACACCTGCACCAATTAATTATGAAACTGCTTTACCACAGGGTGTAGGCTCGGTAGTTAAACAGGAGGATGGTTCTCTGGTTCTGGCAAATGAACATGAACAAGGATTTATGGTGAACCAAGCAATTATTGATTTTTGGCGTTCATGTAATGGCAAACGAAAGGTTACGGAATTGGTAGAAATTTTTGCACAAACCACTGGTCTTCAACGTACACAAGTAGAGAAAGAAGTAATGCAGTTAATCCAACAGTTACATGGTGGTGGTTTACTTATCATTCCAAATCAAGAGTCTGGACCGAACGTTGATTTTAAGATTAGTTAAATTTCTTTAATTTCCGTTATACTAGCTAAAACAGAATCCATTTTAATTATTGCACGTTTGTCTTGCCAACCTAATGCAACATACCAATCTCCTGCATCATCATCATATTTTGTCTCCAAGATCTCAATTTTTTCAGATTCTGTTTTGTATTTTTTCAAAATACCAGACATTGCTAATGATGTGGCATCTTTTTCTGTCTTCAATCGTCTATCCATCAAGCCAATTCCCGGACTCATAGAATATTTTGCAAATTATCTTTAATATACTTGATTATTAAAAAAAGGACCCGAAGGGATTCGAACCCTTGACCTGGTGGTCCGAAGCCACCCGCACTATCCAGGCTATGCAACGGGTCCAAACAAGTAAGAATTAAACTAGTCTAAATATCTGTCTGAGTTATGAAAGTATCAAAAAAGGTTGCAGGTGTTGAATACGCTATACGGGATATTGTTTCTGCTGCTAGAGAAATTGAAAAACAAGGTAAAACTGTAGACTATCTAAATATTGGTGATCCTGTACAGTTTGGTTTTCAACCACCAGAAAATGTAAAACGTGCATTGATTAATGCAGTTAATGATGGAAATAATTTTTACACACAATCTGAGGGTCTTCCAGAATTATTGAATGCTATAGCAAAAAAAGAAAATTCTAAGGGATTATCAATTAGTTCTGAGCACGTCCTTGTAACTAACGGTGTATCAGAAGGATTAGACATGATTATCTCATCGGTT
The DNA here is from genome assembly GCA_964503555.1 of uncultured Candidatus Nitrosopelagicus sp. Taxonomy (GTDB): domain Archaea; phylum Thermoproteota; class Nitrososphaeria; order Nitrososphaerales; family Nitrosopumilaceae; genus Nitrosopelagicus. Next base: position 15,223 of record CAZDAA010000004.1, on the reverse strand, counting down.
GTTGAAGATGGGGATGAAGTTTTGTTACCTGGTCCATATTATCCACCATATGCATCATATGTAAGATTACATGGTGGAAAACCAATTGAATTTGAAGTTGACTTGGAAACATCTCAACCTAACATTGATGATCTCAAATCAAAAATTTCTTCAAAGACAGTTGCAATATGTTTGATCACTCCAAACAACCCAACTGGTTTGATATTTAATGAAAAATCATTAAAAGAAATTGTTGATATAGCAAATGAACATGATCTGTACATTATTTGTGATGAAATATATGATAAAATAGTATTTGATGAAAAATTTACAGGTATTGGAAAAGTTTCTGGTGACGCACCAGTCATTCTTCTAAACGGATTTTCTAAAGTACATCTGATGTCTGGATGGCGAATCGGTTACATTGTTTTTAACGATTCACCAAAATTAGATTTAATCAGAGAAAATCTACCTAAACTAGCTAGAGTGAGAATCTCAACTAATCTTCCTGTGCAACATGCAGCGTTGGAATCATTACGTGGACCACAAGACTATATCACAAATTTTGTGGCGGAACTAAAAAAACGCAGAGATTATGTTATCAACAGATTAAATTCTATGAATAATATATCATGTTCAAATCCAAAAGGTGCATTTTATGCATTTCCTAAAATAGAAAATAATAGATTTGAATCTGATAAAGAATTTGTTTTAGAGTTATTAAAACAGAAAAATGTTCTAACAGTTCATGGTTCTGGTTTTGGTACCAAATATGGAAGTGGTCATTTTAGAATTGTCTACTTACCTAATATGGAAATTTTAGAATCTTCCATGAATAAAATAGAAGATTTTGTTCGTTAATACTTCCAAAATGAGTATTCTTTTGGTATAATCTCAATAATACAATCAGTATCATCTAAGAGTTCTTTTGCAGATTTATTGTTTAATGTTTTAAAATAACGCAAGAGTATTCTTTTTTCCAGCTTGGTTATAGTAGTTTTTTCTTTAATTAGTTTAGCATTTCCTTGACACATAACACCAAGAATATTTGGAGCATTTATTCCCACATCAACACAGAAACTCACTTTTTTATTATATTTGACATTTTTTGCTTTTTCAGTTTTTGTATTTGTACCAACATAGATCTTTTTTTTACTGTATAAATACCAGACTGGAACCACATGTGGCATACCATTTTTGCTAATAGTAGCTAAACGCAAAATTTTCTGTTTTCTTAAAAATTTATCGTATTCCGGCATTTGATTTTTTGAACCCCCATATGATCATAAATATTCCAAAACTAATAGCGCCCAACGAAACTTTTTGGGGATTAATTTCGGAATTAAAAATGAATTGTATAACAAAATCAGGACCCCAAATTATTAAATCTCTTGCCAATGTAACTGCAGCAACAACCATAAACATTATTCCCATAGCTGTGAACCAATTTCTTCCACGTCGAGGATATTCTTCACTCATTTTTTTGTCTTAGTTGTATTAAATAATTTTAATTCCAGGATTTTTCATTTTATTTTTAATCATTGCATTAAGTAATAATGGAGTTGACATTTCCACTAGATAGGATAATTTTCCTCCACCCAAATAAATTGGACGTAACCCTTCAATTTCATTAATTAAATCATTAACAACTTTAACTGAATTCATATCATCACCTACAACAAAAATATCATAGTCCAAAGATAATGTTGGGTTAACCAATTTCTTTTCTGAGATGACATGAAATGCAGAAACCAGTTTTGTTTTATCACTCATATATTTCTCAACTGTTTGGTGTGAGAACGGTTTGTTTTCTTTAATTGAGATACACTCAAACCCAACATCGGTTTTTGTCATTGGAACAATCGGTGAAATTACAACACATTCATTACTAATCTCAGGTAGTAATTGTGAACAAATTGAATCAATATTTTGATAGGGAATTGATAGAATCAAAATCTCAGATTCTTTTGCAACTGAAATATTATCCTTGCCTAAGATTTTTCCATCAATGTTTCCATAGGTATCTTTTGCCAAGTCAGAATATTCATTTGCAGCAGATATTGCTCGTTCAGCATCACGTGAACCAATTATTATCTCATGTTTTTTACACCATCTCAAGGCAAATCCTTTACCCATACCTCCAGTGCCACCAATAATTCCAATTTTCATGAATTGGATCTAACAATGTTATTATTATCTCTATTTGAAATTTGAATCAAGTCAAAATGATAATATTCCTAAGACACGGTCAAGCGGAAAATAATACAAAACGTATACTTGCTGGACGTACTGAGGGTGTACCTTTAACTAAAATTGGAATCGAACAGGCTGAAAAAATAGGAAAATATCTAAAACCTCTTGATATATCTGCTATCTATTCAAGTCCAATTGAACGTGCAGATCATACCGCAAAAATTGTTGCAGAGAGTAACTCAATTGACTACAAATTGGATGAAAGGCTTATCGAGCTAGATATGGGAAAATTTACATCTATGCCTTATGATGAAATTTTTGCAGAATATGGTAATGTGTTCTTAAAATTTTATAGCAACGATCCTATCATATCAGAACATAATGTAGAAACATTTCCACACGTACAAAAACGTGTAATGGATATGCTTGATTACATTATTAAAAAACACGACCAAGAAAACGTACTACTTGTTACTCATATGGATCCAATCAAGTCAGTTATTGCCAAAGTGATGGATCTAAAACCATTAGCTTTATTTGAATTAATAATTGCAAATTGCTCCCTTACAATCATAAAACATCATGACGAGATATTATCGCTTTCAGCAATTAATGCAATGGATGCAGATCGATTTAGGCAAGATTGGTAATTGGAAATGTTACATAACTTTAAATAGAATTTGTAGGTCACGTCAAAATAACCGATTATGAGAACGATATGGGCACCAATTATCCTAATTGTATTATTTGCTACTCCAATGATTCATCTGGCATTTGCGGCTGATACTCCCGGAGAATATGTTAATAGGGGCAACGAAATCTGGAATCTCTTTTTCCGTATGATGGTAGTGGCCTTTGTTGTTGGGGGAGTTATTTCTGGAACTATGGTATGGCAAGTTTGGAGATTTAGAGAATCAAATCCAAAAGCCCAGCGTACTCCATATGAGGATAAGGGTGATTTGTAAAAATGGGGCACTCTAACTGGCCTGAATGGATATATGTTGGAGTTGTAATTGCACTTCTCTGTTATGTTGGTGCTGAAGCTTGGAATATTGAAAATATAATTGAACATGTACCGGAAGACGCTGAAGTTATCAAAGTCACTGGCCAACAATGGTTCTGGACTTTTGAGCATGAAGACGGTACAAAAGAAATAGGTGAACTTCATTTGAAAAAGGATCATGCATACAAATTTGAAATTCATAGTAAAGATGTTAATCACAATTTCAATATACCAGATTTTGTTGTACTGTTGGATGCAGTTCCGGGAAGGATTAACACGGTTTGGTTTTCTCCTGATAAGGCAGGTGAGTTTGAGATACAGTGTAGAGAATATTGCGGTTTAATTCATTATAATATGCGTGCGAAACTATTTGTGGAGGGATCATAATGACGCCACATTTAATGCTGTATGATAAACTGAATCAAAGTATGGAGGATAGAAATTGGTACTAACATTAGCAAAACCACGTCCAATATGGCAAATAATGTTCTCAACCCATCATACAGATGTTGGATTATTGTATCTAATTTTCTCAATTATGGCTATGTTCATAGGAGGTGCTATGGCTATTGCAATTCGTGCTGAGTTGTTTGCACCTGGTGCACAGCTTATTGCAGACTCGATGACTTTCAACAGGCTATTCACAACCCATGGAACTACTATGATCTTCTTGTTCTTACTTCCGTCTGCATCAGCTGTTGGTAATTATCTTGTACCAATCATGGTAAGATACAAGGACATGGCGTATCCAAAATTAAATGCTATTGCGTTCTGGATGATTCCACCAGCAGCAGCACTTGTTTGGCTTGGGATGGCAGACTTTGGTTGGTATGCAAATCCGCCCTATTCAGTAATCAGTGCTCCTGCACCGGCAGCTGAAATGTGGATTTTCGGATTAAAGATATTAGGAGTTTCATCAATATTGGGAGGTATCAACTTTATTGTTACAATTCTAAAATGTAAACATCCTGATATGTCACTTGGTAAGGTTCCACTTTTGGCATGGTCATTTTTAGCAACATCGATAATTGCAGTTATGGCTATCCCAACATTCGCAGCAGCACTTTTGATGTTATTAACAGATAGGCTGGGAGCAACTGGATTCTTTAATCCGCTTGTAGGTGGTGATCCGATTGCATATCAACACCTGTTTTGGTTTACATTCCATCCTGAAGTTTACGTGCTTGTTATTCCTGCGATTGGAATGATGTATGAAATTATACCGAGATTTTCACGTAGACCCATATTCAGTCATTCCTCTGGAGTTTTTGCTTTTGTGCTGTTATCTATAGTTGCATTTGCATCTTGGGCTCATCACATGTTTGCCACAGGAATGTCATTTACCGAAAAAACTGTATTTATGATTGGTACATTAGCAGCTGTTCCTGCTTCAGCCATGCACGTTTTCAACTTTCTGGCTACTATGTGGAATGGCAGAATTAAGTTTGCCACACCAATGATGTTTGCTGTAGGAGGAATTGCATTATTCTTCTCTGCAGGTGCAGGTGGAGTAGTCAATACTGCTATGCCATTAGACTTTATCACACATGATTCGTACTGGGTTGTAGGTCACTTCCATCTATTCGTCTTTGGAACAATTGCCTTTGGAACTCTTGGATTCTTCTATTATCTATTCCCATATGTGACACGCAGAATGTATAATGAAAAACTTGGTATAGTCCACTTCATCTTATCAATGGTTGGAGCATCATTAACATTCTTTACACAACACTTGTTGGGTCTTTATGGTATGCCACGAAGAATATTCGATTATCCAGCAATTCCTGAATGGATTGCAATGAACCAAATTATCACTGTCGGAGCCATGATTATCCTTGTAGGTATGGTGATCTTTTTGGCTAACATGATTTACAGTACAGCCAGAGGAAAACCTGCCAATATGGAAGATCCATTTGGTCTAGGCGGAAAATATTACTATCCATATTCACAACTTAACCCACACCATGACAAAGCTGGATACTAGGTGATAAACATGAGTGAAAACGACGAAACAATTTACAGGACTTCACCAGGACGAATGGGAAGTATGATGGCTATATGTGCCGGTTTAGTTATTGTTGGTGGAATAATTTTCTTTGCTCTAGGAGATTACTGGGTTTCAGAACTCTCCCCTGCTGGCGAGGAATTTTATGGCATAACTAGTGGGGAGTCAGCACCTGTTGTGGCACAAACTGGCGAAGACATACCTATAACATTAAAATTCATTGAATCATCTGACTTTAGGACATTGGTTTTTAACGCATTACCTGGTGAACCAGACAATAACCCAACGATTAATGCCAAAGTAGGTGATAGAATAATCTTTGATATTATCAATGATGGAAAATCATTCCATGCATTTGGTGTTACATTGGATGAGGAAGGATTTGGTGGAATAATAGCAGGAACTGAAGTTGCAACTGCAAATGCTCCATTAAAACCTGGAGAAAGTGGATTTTCTGAATTTATTCCTGGTGAACCGGGAACATATTATTACATATGTACTGTACCTGGTCACAGAGACATGGGTATGGTTGGAACAATCATAGTAGAGTAGTTTGGCTTTACGATACTTGGCATTAGCATCTTTGATAGTTCTTTATTCATTGATGTTTATAGGCGGATATATTTCTGCAGCAGGTTTAGGTTTGACCTGTCCTGAATGGCCTATGTGTCCAAATGGTCTTTTACCTGACGATGAATATTTCCTTGAATGGGGACATAGATTGATTGCAGCAACAACTGGAGTATTGATTGTGGCAACCGCAGTTGGCTCATGGATCACCAAAAACTCTCATTGGAGAATTCGTACCACTAGCGCATTAGCTGGCATATTTGTTGTAACTCAAATCACTCTAGGAGCATTAGTAATTGATATGAAACTACATGCCCTACTGGTTTCAATTCATTTAGGAATTGGAATATTACTTTTTGCTATGGTTCTTTTAACCACTTTGTTTGCATTTAGATTAAATTCAAAATCTATTCGTACTACCGTCTAAGTTTAGATCTCAGTTTTGAAAAATAAATGTAGCCAAAGATCACTCCACCCATAATTCCACCGCAAGTTATTGCGCCTATGAAGATATATCCAAACGGACTTTGAGCACTTATGTTAAATACATAAGTTAACACTCCTCCATCTTGTGCCACATCGTATAAATCCACATAAAAAATATGATTTCCAGATTCTTCAAAAACATAATCCATTTCTAGATGCCCATTTTCATAAACTGCAGGTTGTGTAGCACCAATTTGGTTTTCATGATAAAAAATTCTAATTCCTAGCAAAAATCTATCCAATTCCTCGAAATCTGCATCAACTACTCTAAGAAGAACTTGTATTTTTTCTCCAACGGCAGGTATTTCAGGCTGAGTTGAGATCTGAACTCGATGATCTCCTATCCATTCCTCTGATGAATTAAAGAGTGGGTGAGCTTCTGCATCCATAAAAAAACCGATCGATGGAAAAATCAGTAACAACAAAACAAAGATTGTAACAATTCGCATCTTCATTATTTTATGCAATGGTAAATATAATGTAAGATAAATTATTGTCAAAATTGGCAAAAGCTTTAAATCTCGACCGAAAAAAGTACCACCATTGACCTTAGTCAGTAAATCAATAGATATCAAGACACCAGTTGATACTGTATTTACCTATTTTGCACGCCCCGAACATGTTTCTGATCAGTTGAAAGACCAAGAGCGTGTGGGTATGACAGTTATTCCTATGGATATCAAAGAAGGAATGGGTGTAGGAACTACATTTAGAATCATAGGTGACTTTGACGGAAAACGTCTAACCTGGGATTGTGAGACTACAGAATTTGACAGAAATGAGAGGATATCTGCAAAAATGATTAAAGGAAAATTCAAGAGATGGGAAATAACTAACGAGTTCAAAGCACTAGAAGAAAATCTTACACGTGTAACAATGACAGTTGATTATGAAATGCCATTAGGTCCTTTAGGTGGTATTATTGACAAGCTCAAATTTGCTAAAAGCGCAGAAAAAGGAATGGAAAATGCTCTTTATAACGTGAGAGGCTTACTGGAAGGAAATGGTTCCATACCAGTGTATATCACTCTTGATGCATATCAAAAACTTCTTGCAGAAAAGAAAAAAATGAATAATGTTCCTGTTTCTACTGCACTTACTGCAATTCTTGAAAAATATAGTAAAATTTCAGAAGAAATTAAAAACTGAGACTCAACCCAAGTTTAAATAAAGACAGTATTGTTTTCTTTTTTTGTGGGTCTATAGCGCAGCCAGGTAGCGCACCGGACTCTTAATCCGGCTGTCATGGGTTCGAATCCCATTAGACCCGCTTCAATATCTAATTATTTTTTATCAGTATGCGTACATTTGCAAGGGACCATTTTTGTGTTAAATGTACAATCATCAGGACCCTCTGTTTTAGCATTAAATGGCATCTCTTTCATACATTCAGAATGTCTTCCTTTTTTACAAAACCAACAAACATCTTGGGCAGAACTAGAAGATGTTTCCATATTATCTCATATCAACTATTCAGTAAAAAACTTGTTCTAGAGATAAGTCAACCAACGCACAAAGCGTTTGTCTTTTCCCATCACAATGTTCATGAATGACTTTTGTAATTCCTTAGTAATTTCTCCTACACTACCATTTCCTATAGCATTTTTATCAATTTTTGTTACAGATTTTACTTCTGCTGCAGTACCAGTCATAAAAACTTCATCAGCCTTTAACAATTCATTGACTGTGATATTTTTTTCAACTAGTTTCATATGTTCTTTTTTTATTAGTTGAATTACACTATCCCTTGTAATTCCATTTAATATATCAGCATCTAACGGTGGTGTTTTTATTACTCCATTTTTTACAACAAAAATATTTTCTGCGCTACCTTCCGCTACATTTCCTTTATTGTTTAGCATGATGGCTTCATCATATCCATTTTTTAACGCCTCAACCCGTGCCAAAGCGGCGTTTGAATAATTTGCCGCTGATTTAGATTGCATAGGTTGTGACTTTGAATCAATCCTTATCCATTTTGAAATTTTGCATTTTGCACCTGAAAATTTTCCAGCTTTTGATTCGCCCATTTTCCACTTCCAGCATGCAATGGAAACATCAACCTTGTTCAATGTAGGCGTGAGCCCCATTGTACCATAACCGTAATAGGCTAATGGTCTTATGTAGCATTCTTTAAGCCCACTAGCTTTTACTGTCTTGATTATTGCGTTACTGATTTGTTTTTTTGAGTAACGCATTTTCATACCATACATTTTTGCAGAGTTAAAAAACCTGTCAACATGTTCCGGCAGTCGAAATATTGCAGAACCATTAGGTGTATTATAACATCTTATTCCTTCAAAAATAGCTGTTGAGTAATGTAGTGCATGAGTAAGAACATGAACTTTGGCATTTTTGAATGGAATCAACTTTCCATTCATCCAAATTTTACCTGTCTCTTTCATATTGCTTTATCCAATTTTGGTAATTTAAATAATTACGCCTAAACGAATTTGATATTTGACCGTTCACTATGAACTGCATTAATAGCTTTTTTGATGTTATCTGCAGAATCTTCAATCACAATAATTATTCTTGAAGTTTCCTCTTGCGCATCTATGTTGAGTATATTGAGTCCATCTTCACCTATTTTTGCGCTAGTTTTTGACACAATTTGTTGAACTCTCCACATTTCATCTCCAATCAATGTGATTACACCTCTATTGTATGTGATTGTTGCCAGCGCATCAAAGCCCAAAACATATTTTTCATTTCGTTTGACATAATCACCATCAAGGAATAGTATTCTGGCAAATTTTATTCCGTCTTTAGTGAATGGGGATAACTCTACAAACTCACTGTATCTTTTTTCATTTTCAAGTGATCTTAATAATTCACCTATTGCCTCTTCCTCTATTTTTAATATTGCACAGTTCTTTTTTCCAGTAACAATTTTTATTGGATGACCACTTTCAGCAGAAATTTTCCTCGTAACTTCTGTATACTTGTCAGGATTTTTTATGTCCGTTATCATTATTGGCAATGATGCACCATTTTCCAAAATCTCTTTAATTGCAATTGGATCTAGAATTTTCATTCCAAACATTCCAGCCAATCTGGCTTCATTGTATGATAAACTACTGACTTCTGTCAGTCCATCACTCACAATTTTAGGATCTGCTGAAACAACTGATCTGTCTTTCTCTAAATCAATTTCCACATCAAATTTTTTATGCAACAAAATTCCTAAATCTGCAGCGGTTCTATCTGACCCACCTCTTTCATACGTAGTCATTATTCCGTCTTTGGTACGACCTATGAAACCACCGATTGATATTACGTCATTTTTTTCAAGCATTTTTTCCACATGCTCAATATTTTTGCTTGATTCGTTTACGAGAAAATTTGTAGATTCTATATTGTTATCAGTTATAATTGGCCAATCTTCCAGTCCAACAAATTGTGATTTAATGTTGTGACTTTTTAGAACATATTCCATCATTTGTGACATTATGATTTCCCCAGAAAATGCTAGTATTTTAGAACGGGTTTCATCTGCAAACTCTTTATTTTTTACCACTTTTTCTAATTCTGTCTTCACTTTTTCCAAGTAGTCATCAATCATCATCTTACATTCATTTTGAAATTTGGAATCTACCAACTCTGCAATTTTTTCATATGTTTTTCTTACAATAGTTAAATCAGGAACACTTCCACCCTCGGCTATTTTTCCAAGTTCTAGGGCAACATCTGTTAATGATCTGCGGTTTCCATCAACGGTAGTTAAAGGGGCAGAAAAAACTGCGATTAGTTTCGATTTGCCAGTCAGTGATTTGATCCTCTCAATGATTAATGGTATTGAGGCTCCATCAATCCCAATCACGCTTCCGCCAAACTTTGCGATTACTACTGAATTCATAATGTAATATAGAAAATCCAACACTATTATTCGTTAGTTTGAAATTTTGCAGTTTTTGGGAATATACGCTCGGGATCTAGTTTCAAAAAATAACTTCTCAAAGTTTAAATGGTTTTTAGCAAGAAATTTGCTGGGTCCATGGTCTAGCTCGGTTATGACGTCGCCCTTACACGGCGAAGGTCCAGGGTTCAAATCCCTGTGGACCCATTAGAAAGCTCTAAACCCTTCTGGCCTAATATTTTCTGGGTGTTCCTTTAACCAAGTAATTTTTTCAAGCATCGCATCTTTCTCATCAGGGAATGTTCCAGCTATGTTGTATGCATTAGAACCATGATTTGCCCTAAACACCATTTTTTCTTTGATGTCAATTTGTTGAACTAAATCATGGAGTTCAACCAATGCTTCATCATCATTTATTGGATAAAATTCTTCACCAAACTTTGTTAGGAACTCTTCCTTAACCCCTGTTTCCAAGATCAGAGTTAATGTACCAAGATAATGTGGTGATGCAGCGTTTACCACACGTGCTGTTCCCTCAATGTGTTCCTTTGTGTAAGTTTTTCCTCCCAAACCTAAAATGATAATGCATGATAGTGTAAATCCAGTTTCCATTGCTTTTTTGCATGCTTTTATGATGGTTTCCGACGTGGCACCTTTTGTAATCTTTTTTAAAATAATATCAGATCCACTTTCTATTCCAAGATATAACATATTCAAACCAGATTCACGCATTTTTTTCAATTCCTCTGGAGTTTTTTTGAGTAAGTTCATAGGCATCGCATAGCAAGACACTCTTTCTAGTTTCAGAAAATTTTTGTAAAGATATTCAACAATCTTAACCATATAGTCAGTTGATAAATTCAGTGCATCTCCATCTGCAAGAAAAATTCTAGTAGTATCGGGAAGATGCTTTGCCATCAAATCAATTTCTGCTTTGATCTCATCCCATGATCTTTCCGCATATTCTTTGTTTCTATACATATCACAAAATGAGCATTGATTAAATGAGCAACCTAAAGTTACCTGAAAAATTAATGACTTTGCTTCAGATGGTGGTCGGTAGACTGGTTGAGCATAATCTAACATCATACCTTTCATCACATTGATTCTAATTTATGATTTTTCACTAAAAACACTATAAATCACTGAATTAAAAAAAAATATGAAAGCAAAATACAAGGAATATCTCAAACTAAACAAAAATATTCTAATTGCATTTGCAGCCTCGATAGTTATATCTGCCATAGCGGCAGATTATTTTTCTAGTCAGGAAGATTATGTGAACACCAGTTTGACCTTAATTGTGGATTATACAGTGTTCTTCTCAACATTTGGTGGATTATTTTATCTTGATAATAGGAAAAAATATGTTTTAGAAAATGGCCAAACCGACAAATCATTATTAAAATCGGATCTCGTCAAAATCATCTCATCATTAGGTATTAGCGAAGTTGTTTATACTGTTGCGAGATGGAGCCTGCAGTATTACTTACTTTTGTTAAATTATGAACCATACATGGCATCAATAATCTCACAAATGATTTCTACCGTGATCTATATGTTTACCATAAATTTGATAATCAAACTAACAAAGTTATTCAAAAACGATTCAGTCTAAATTAATTTTTGATTCTTTTAATAATTTTGCAAATTTGTCTGGAGTTTTTATCGCAGAATCTCGAAGAGATTCATAGTATGAATCAAGTTTTTTGTATAGGCGCTTTGGTTTTCTTGGTTTTTCATTACTAATAGCATATAATGCCAATATGGGAAATGCAATAGTTGCATCTGCATATACGGTGATCAAATCTTCATGTGAGTCTTGTACTTTTCCCCAACTTTTTCCTTCTTCAAGTGTAGCACCAGACAGTCCGCCTGTGTCAGGTCTAGCATCTGTTATCTGTATGATATAATCTTGTCCGCCATGATCCTTTCTCAAAATTTGATCTAGAAGTGGACCAGTTTGCTGTGCCGTATTTTTTGGTACACCACCTCCTAATTCTAAAATACCAGATTTTTTGGCATTGTAAACAATTCCCGCCTGCTCAATAATCTCTCTTACAAAATCTAGATTGTATGTTTTATTCTTTAAACGATGAATTGCAAGATTTAATGCTAATGATGAATCCTTTAGGGTTGAAACATAGACTGGCACATCAAGTTCGTACGCAGTAGTGACGAAACTTCTTTCTGGATATTTTGCCTTTTTTTTACTGATGTTCCCTAAAACATTACAAAATTCTGCAGTTGTGAATGGTTTATCCATAATTTTATTCTGAAAGATTTTCTGAATAACCTGATCTTCCATTTCTAATGTTTCATAAAATTTCACGTATACATCACGAATACGTACAATTTCTTTTTCATACAAAATATTGTCGTCTACCTCAGAATGTCCTTGTTTGACAGGAAAACCCCATGCAAAATGATCCTCATGATACACATTCGCACCAGTAGTAACAATCCAGTCTACAAATCCTTTTTCTAGTAATGTTTTGATTATCCCACCAAATCCAACAGGCGTCAGTGCTCCTGCAACAGTAAGACAGATTGTTGCATTCTCATGAATCATTTTTGAATATAGTTTTGCAGCCTCGCCTAACCGTCTTCCATTGAAACCTGAATTTGCATAAATTTCAACTAATTCTTTGATATTCATTTTTGAATTGAGTTTGATATGTGGAATATCTTTACCCTTAAAATTATGATGATCCATATTTGAAAAATATCAAACACTGATTTTTAATGTTTTATTGAATTTTCACTTCTCTAGTTTTTCTAAAAGTGCTTTATACATGAAAGGGAACACTGTAGTAATTTCTGCATGTATCGTAGTTTCCTTTGCATGCTTGGTTACTTTTCCCCACGATATTGCTTCTCTAACTAATGCACCACTTAGACTACCATCAAACTCTTGTGCAGTAGTTACATAGACTGCGTAATCTAATCCTTCACGGTACTGATTCCACCATAACGTATGATGTTTTGGAACTCCACCTCCAAGCATCAATGCCCCGGATTTTTCTGCTTTGAATATCAGTCCTGATAAAAAATTTGCATCCTCAATCAAATCTAATTTAAAATCTGGATGTTTTTGCGCAAACATCCATACTTGGCTTCCTACAGCGCCATCCATTATTCCAGGGACTATAACAGAAATATTATTTTTGTAAGCCCAGTAAAGAAATGAATCTTCACCCATTGATTTTCCTAACTCACGATTAATATCTGCAGTCGAAAATTCTTTTTTTCCAGCGTTGTAAGCTTGTTCTAGAATATTTTGAACTTTTTCCTCTATTAGTGGACCATAGTTTTCCATTGGCACTAATACATTACCTAATCTGTGAATATTTTGATCTGCAAGCTCCTTATCGTCCATTGTAAAAGAACCCTCTTTGTATTCCGCAAAATGTCTTGCAATATCATGATCAAGTGCACCGCAAGTTGTTATCACAACATCACACCATTTTTTTTTGATCATATCGCGTATGATTCCTCTAAAACCTGTAGAAACAATTGCACCGATAAACGACAAAAATTTTAAACAATTTTCATCCTGAATCATATCAGTAAGAATTTCTACACCATCTGCCACATTTCGTGATTCAAAACCACCTGATTGTCCTAACTCATTGAAAATATCATGTGCAGTAGATTCATTAGAAATTTTGATATCTTTTACTGTCTTTCCAGGTTTGATCATTATACATAAAATTTGAATATGCTATAGATATTCTTATGCATAAAAACATGTGTTACAATAAATTTAATAGGAAAATTTGTAGCCTATTCAAAGATGATAACCAATATCTATGTAGACGGATCAGGTGGAGCAAAATCAGGTTATGGTTTCTTTGTAAAGGAAACGGGTGAATCATTCTTTGAGGAAAAACCTGGAATAACAAATAATCAGGCAGAATACCTAGCAATAATTTCTGCATTAAAAAAATATGAAAAACTTAACGGTGAAATAATTATTTATAGTGATTCAAAAAATACAGTCAATCAACTTAACCATACTTTTGCAATAAATAATGAACAATTACGCACTTTGGCTCGTGATGCATGGTCTTTGATATCGAAATTTTCAAACCTCAAAATTATATGGATTCCAAGAGGAGAAAATTTAGCTGGAAAAATGTTAGGTAGTTAGATAATTATGAATAGCTTTATTATAGAAAATTAGTGAATTCATTGTTATGTCTGAATCAGTTTTCCTTTCTCCAAAATCTATAGCTGTAATTGGTGCATCTGACAAAGAAGGTAGTGTTGGTCGTGCAATTACGTCTAATATCATGAAGGGTTACAAAGGAACTGTCTATCCTATTAGCCCAACTAGAGAGACAGTGTTTGATCAAAAAGCATACAAAAGCGTTATCGATGTTCCTGAACAGATTGATCTCGCAGTTATAATCACAAAGAACACCATAGTCCCGATAGTTCTTGAGGAGTGTGGAAAAAAAGGAATCAAGGGTGCTGTTGTAATCACAGCTGGTTTTAAAGAAGTGGATGAAGAAGGCAAAAAACTAGAACAAAAATTAAAGGAGATTGCTGCTAAATATGATGTAAAAGTTATTGGTCCAAATTGTTTGGGTGTGATGAACTTAGAACCGGCAACTATGATGAATTCTACTTTTCTTAAAATAACTCCAAAATCTGGTCAAATTGCCCTTGTGTCACAGAGCGGGGCAATTTGTGCTGCACTTGTTGAAGATGCCAGTGCACAAGGCATTGGATTTTCAGCTGTTGTAAGTATGGGCAACAAAGCGGACATGACTGAGATAGACATATTGAAAATGTTAGCTGATCATGAACAGACAAAAGTTATTGTCATGTATCTTGAGGATATGGGAAATGGTCAAGAATTTCTCAAAGTATGTAAACAAATCACAAAAAATAACGAAGTTAAAAAACCAATTTTGGTATTGAAGTCAGGAAGAAGTCCTGAAGGTGCGAAAGCAGCAATGTCGCACACAGGTGCTTTGATGGGTTCAGATGAGATCTATGATGCAGTACTCAAACAATCAGGAGCTATTAGAGTTGATACTATGGAAGAACTGTTTGATTATGCAACAGCATTTTCTAAACAACCTCTTCCTACAGAAGGTGATCTTGTAATTGTTTCAAA
>CAZDAA010000003.1:0-18130 GCA_964503555.1 uncultured Candidatus Nitrosopelagicus sp. | reverse complement strand
GTTCTTGCCAGGGACATGTGTTTTGCAATCTGTACCAGTTCCGACCAGTATTCCTTTTTGGAATCATACAGATCAGTTCCTAAAACTATGTTCACTCCAGGGCAGACCAGTTTGAACGCATCCTCGTAATACTTTGAAACTTTTCTAATATTTTCAAAACTTCCTCCCAGCTTGTCATTTAGCAATGTATGCCAATCAGCCAAAAAGACAGTACAGTTTACACCAGCCTGAATAAAATCATTAATCTTAAACCCAGTACTAATCAAACTTCCAAGATGTAAAAAGCCAGAAATTTCTATTCCAATGTAGTGCTTTGGATTTGAATTTGTTTTTAATAATTCTAACAACTCTTCCTCAGTAACAACTTCCTCAATGGGAGGTCTTGAGATCAGGTTTATTTTTTCAGTAATGTCCATTTTACTTGATTTTTTTTTGTAAGCCTATAAAGTTTAATTTTCAGTAAATAAAAAGAAAATCCTTGAGATCTTTGATAAATGATGTAGAGGAACTCATCGCACTTGGAGCTGGTGATAAATACAGACTAAATGACACAAGAGAAAGACTGGAGAGAGGAAAGAAACTCTATATCTCTGATTTAGAATACTTGGAAAAATTAGTTAAAACGCATCTAGGAAAGAGACTTAGTCCTGAACCTAGAAAACCTAAACGTGTAATCAGACAAGTTGAAGAGTCGGAACCAAGCCAACAGCAAACTGAATCTGGTAAGAAATCACGAAAAGAAGAACTAGAAGAATATGAGAAAAAATATCTTGCAGGTGCAGATGAAGGTTTTACCATAAATGAAGATGGTGAAATAGGAGAAAAAACATCCAGAAAAACAGAAAAATCAAACCAAGACTCTGCATTTGGTATATGTGTAAAGTGTGGCTCTGCAATTTCTGCCGAAGATTTGTTTTGTACTAGTTGTGGGGCAAAAAGATAGCCATAACCACTATTATAGAGAAATGCCTAATCATACTTATTGGAATTAACAAGGGAAGAAGAGAAATCACTTAACGGAGAACATGGAGAATCACTGCAAACAGCATATAGAATATTATCTGCAGTTGGTGAGGCAACAGATGCAGAAAAACTTGTGCCAATTCATTGGGCTCATGTCTCCGGTGTAAACTATAATACAATTGGTGATGCAGGGGAAGAATTTCTAGCAAACCTAAGCAAGAATGCAAAGTTCAAGGTAAGGACTACGGTAAACCCAATGGGCTATGACAAGGACAGTGTAGAAAAGTTTGGTCTTGATGAAAATTTTATACAAAAACAGGAAAGCATTAGAAAGTCATATGGAAAGATGGGAATGACACCTTCATTCTCTTGCATTCCTTATGAAATCTATGATCTACCAGGAGAAGATACGCAGGTATCATTTGCAGAAAGCAATGCAGCAATTTATGCAAACTCGATTGGACATCTAAAGACAAACAAAGAAAGTGCATTTTCTGCACTTGCAAGTGCAATTACCGGCAAAAGTCCATACTCTGATCTTCGTAAAGGCGATTCACCAAGTATGTCAATTTCAATGAAGGTCCAAGATCCAAATGAGCTTACATTTGGGTTGTTAGGATATTTTGCTGGAAAGGTAGCAGACAAGTCTGTTGCAATTTCCGGTGTAAAGAACTTGGACAAAAGATGTAACAAGTCATTATGTGCAAGTATGGGAACGTCAGGATCTTGTGGCAAGTTTGTTTTGGATGATAACAGTAATGCATCTGAAAAGGTAGATTTTGATGAAAAGGAGATGCAAAATGTATTCGATGAGCTAAACACAGCTGATTCAGGCGACCTAATCACGCTTGGAAGTCCACAGCTCGGGCTTGAGGAGATGACTGACCTTGCTGTCATGCTAAAGGGAAGATCATTCAAGAAAAGATGTTTGATATTTTGCCCAAGGACAATTCAGGAACAGGCGAGAAGTTTAGGATATGCTGGTCAGCTAGAAAGTGCTGGATGTGAACTAATGTCGGATTGTTGTACCTGTTTAACTCCATTGGTTACCAAAAAGGATGTAGATAGTGTTACAACAAACAGCATCAAAGGTGCATATTATTTTAAAAATTCAAACGGTTTAGATGTAAACCTAAAACCATTGTCAGAAATTGTGAGTGATGAGACAAGTTGACTCAAAAAATTATTGTAAAAGGAAAGGTAACAGGAAAAGCACTCAAGTCTAACCAACCAATCAACTTCCTAGGAACAATTGACAAAAAAACCGGAGAAATTATTGATAAAAAACACGATCTTTATGGAAAAAAAATCAAGGATAGTATACTAGTTTTTCCAAATGGTATAGGTAGTAGTGTAGGCGCATATACAATTTATTCAATAAAATCAAACAACGTGTCTCCACTGGCGATGGTTTGCCAGAAAGTTGATCTTACAGTTGCATCTGGGTGTGCACTTGCAAACATTCCGCTGTTTATTTTGGAACCTGATGAATATGACAAAATAAAAGATGGGGATGAAATATCTCTTGGCTAAAAAAATAAAGAAAAAAAGATACAAAGATCCTTACAAGAAAAGATATCGTGAAGATTAAGATCCAGAACCAGACTCTATTATTCTACTTGGACCAGATGGTAGCACACGCACATAATCATCAACACTAAATGATTTTGCAATTGTCTCATTGATTGATATCAGTTCGAAACGAATTTTTTTTGCTGCATCAACCATTTCCATTCCTGTGGGCTCTATCATAACATATGAAACGCAGTTTTCTTTCAGGGATGGTGGTCCGCAAGTTAACAAATGAGTTCCTTCATACTCGACAATGGCAACACACATTTTCAGAGTAGCAATTTTGACAAAGTTACGTTGTCCTTCGATGATAAACGAACCTTTTCCCATGGATTGTCCGCTTGGGGCTCCTTTTTTGACTTGTTCTGGGTTAACCCAGTAAGCATTGGTACCATACATTGATTCTTTCCAGGCACGGCTAAAACAAACTGTAGCATGTGCGACTTCATTCAGGCTTGAAGCCATGGAAGAACCATCATCTTTCAGCAAAAAGAATGGAGAACCATAAATTTCGCCATGAAAGACTTTGTCGTCTTTTTCAAGATGTTTTCGTATTACAGCAGAATTGGATGACGAATCACGCCCACCCACGACCAAAAATCCGTCAGATGTAAAAAACCATCTATATCTTTCAAACCAATTTTTCTTTCTAACCTCAGAGTAGCTAATTACCTGCTTTGCATTTTCACCTTTCTCAATAGTTTTTTCTAACTCCTTCTCAGTTTTTATAATTAATTTCTGAATTGCACCGATTGCAGATTTTTGTTTCTTTGATTCGTTGAATAGTTTGGATGCAATTGTTGGAAGAGACGACTCTAAATCTACTTTGATTTTAGCATCTTCAACTTTGATATGTGTGATTCCTTTTTCTTTTATAATTTCTGCATTGTTAGTTTTCAATAAATCATCAATTCGTGAATCACTCATGGATGAAATTCCCTGAGATACATAATCAAAAAGTGAATTTGCAACACCAGCAATTTTTTCTGATTTGTCAGTTACAACCTTTATTGCATTTGTTTGTTCATTCAACCTTGTTTCTAACTCTGAAATTTTTTTCTGAAAAGAACTGCTTTGGCTTGTTTTTCCTTTATTAAGAATATTTTCCGTGAAAGCAGTATCAAGACCCTCCATGAAACTAGAAATTTTTTCAAGATTTTTCTCTCCCAATGGGATAGGATGAACATTTATCTCTTCATCACGAGAAATTACAGGATCGTGTTGGCCATTCACTACATTGTTGATAACTTTAGTAGCATTGTCAAAGAGACTCTTTATCTCTTCGTTTGATATTTCTGTACCACTCTTTTTTGATTCAACATTTGATAATCTTGTTATCTCTTCAACATATTTTCTTGGCAGACCTAATGTACGTCCTATCCATTTTGCAACTGGAGTTGAAGTAAATCTAACTTCACCAAGATCAGTCTCTGTCATTTTGAGTATATCCAAGTTATTTTGTGGAGGAGGGACGTATGGTGATCCCACTCTTAATTGTCTATGTCTAACGTTAACAGAATAAAGTAACGCAAGAATCTTCATATCACTATTGCAAAGTATGATATTTCCATCTGCAAATAATTCACTTACAATTACAAACTCTTTTTCAAAATTAGAAAATGTTAGATATACAACACGTTCAGTTCCTATTTGTTTTATCTCCTTCAGTTTCGATCTTAGAAGATCACTTCGGAGGCGTCTTAGTAGTTTGTTTGGTTCTATTTGATCTATCTTTACTTTTGTAACCCAAATTCCACTAGTTGATAACATTAGTAAAACATCAGGATTTTCCGGATGGCGAAACTTGAAAAGTAGACTATCCTTTGAAATACCATAGATATTGGCGACGTAATAATCCTCAGTTTTTTGACCTATGTCATTGACTAGATATCTCAGTTCAATTCCAGCTAGTTGCATAAGTGGGTATATGTATCTCCGATTATACTCTTATCGATTTTCCAGCCTACTAGACAAAGGTTTTAAAAAAGGCATACCTGATTGAATCTAGAAATTTCATTGGTTAGACACGGTAAAAGGAAAAAAAGATTTGGTTCAAGAGAAAGGAAGCCTCTTGATTTTGTGGATCCAAACAGAGATCCTCATACCTATATTGAGAGATATGTTAGAGAAGAAGATTACAGGGATTGGTTTGACCGAAATTATCCTGATTATACCATATACGAAGCAGTAGGATTAACAGAATCTGATTTGGATGCAGCAGAACGAAGATTTACTCCTGCTCACGAAGAAACTTCCTTAGAACCGGAACCAGAACCAGATGATTCTGTGTCAGGAAAGTGGACAGCTGAACCAACTAAGTCAGAAAGACCACGAATAGCTAAACGACGTGATTCACCACCAACAGAACGACGTGACTCACCACCAACAGAACGACGTGACTCACCACCAACTGATCCAGTTGATACATCTACATATGTTAGTTCGCAAGAAGAACTTCTAACAAAGAAACGTACTAATGTACTTTTTTGGATGCGTATTGCGTTTGCACTTATAGGCGGAGCTATAGCTACATTTGCTTTTGAAGGAATAGAGGACAGTGAAGAAAAGCGATGGACCTCAATTATATTCATGATAGTGTTGTTTGTTGCAACTTGTGTTATTGCAAAGGGAATGAAGATAAACTTCTCAAGGGCTGATAGAAAAAAACTTGTGACAACAGGAATCGGAAGTTACATCTTTCTCTATCTATTTGCATGGATCTTGAGCTATACATTGTTGAATCTTCCACAAAGCAACATACCAACTCCATTTACCTAACCAATTTGATGTATCATTATGTGGAATGCAAAAACTCCTGGTATCCCTGACGAACTTTTCGATAGGGATGAAAATGTTCCCATCACAAAGGAAGAAGTTAGAGTAGTTCAGATTAGCAAGGCTAGACTAAAACCTGGAATGATAGTTTATGATATTGGGTGTGGTTCTGGTTCTATATCAGTAGAGGCTGCACACCAAGTTGAGGAATCTGGTCATGTACATGCTGTAGATTATGATGCCAAAGCAGTAGAGCTCACTAAAAAAAATCTTGAGAAATTTAATCTTGCAAATGTTTCAGTCATTCTTGGAAACGCTAAAGAAAAAATTTCAGAACTGCCAAATGCAGATGCAGTTTTTATTGGTGGAACAGGCACAGATACGAATGAAATCATGCATATATGTCAGGATAAATTAAAGTCAGGTGGCAGAATAGTAATTGGAATGATTTTGATTGAAACTATCTTTTCTGTTTTATCCTCAATTAAAGAACTAGATTTTGATTCTGTTGATATAACTCAAGTTACTATTTCAAAGAGCCGAAAGACTACAACCGGAACCATGATGCTTGCACGAAATCCAGTTACAGTTTTATCGGCTACAAAAAAATAGGATGATTTGGTTTGGCTGAACTTGTTTGTGTTGGTTGTGGGCCAGGAGATCCGGAATTACTTACAGTAAAGGCAGTAAATGCAATCAAAGCAGCTGATACAATAATGTGTCCTGCTTCACACGAAGATCGACCAAGTATTGCACTATCAGTTGTTTCCCCACTGATAGATAAATCAAAAAATCAGGAAATTGTTCGCCTAATTTTTCCTATGACCAAAGACAAGAGTGTGTTAGAGTCAACTTGGAAAAAAAATGCAAAGATAATGGCTGAAAAGGTATTATCTGGGAAAAATGTTGTATATCTTACAGTAGGTGATCCATATTTGTATAGTACATGGATCTACATGAACAGAGAAATTAGAACCAACCATCCAGACATGAAGATCACTGTAATACCTGGGATTGTTTCAATATTCACTTTTGCAGCTAAGGTAGGAGTCAGTGTAGCTGAAGGTTCAGAAAAAGTTGCAGTAATTCCATCTTGTTATGATTTATCTTCTGTCAAGGAAATTGCAAAAAATTCAGAAAGCATGATCTTTCTTAAGGATGGAAGATATTTTGACCAAGTGATTCAGGTTTTAAAGGATGCAGGATTTCCTGATAATTCTATTTTTGCAATAGGCCAAGATCTTGGAACAGATCACGAGATCATCAGAAAAATGACTTTAGGCGAAGTTAATGATGATACTCTTACAACAAAATATTTCTCCATCTTGGTGGTAAAACGTGTCTAAGGTTTTCTTCATAGGTTGTGGTCCAGGAGATCCAGACCTAATTACGGTGAAGGCAAAAAAACTGCTTCAAAAGGCAGATGTGGTAGTTTATTCTGGCTCACTTATTCCTGAGCAAATAATGAAGATGTGTAAAAAGGCAAAAACCTTCGATGCAGCCAAGCTTGTTCGTGAGGAAATTTTCGATATTCTCAGGAAAAATGCAAAAAAAGGCAAAAATGTAGTACGACTCCATGATGGTGATCCAACTATTTACGGGGCAATTCGTGAACAGATGGATAATCTACATAAAGAGAAAATTAATTCGGAAATAATACCCGGCGTCACATCATTTCTTGCATCTGCAGCTGCACTTGGTTCACAACTTACACTACCTGGAGTTACACAAACCATGATTATTACAAGAGCAGAAAAACGTACAAAGGTTCCAAAACGTGAAAAGATTTCCGAGCTTGCAAAACATAGAGCCACAATGATCTTTTATCTTAGCGTCCAACTGATTGATAATATTGTAAAGGAGGCAGTGGCAGGTGGATACCCAAAGACGACACCAGTAGGAGTTGTTTACCGTGCAAGTTGGCCTGATCAAATGATCATCACAGGAACATTACAAACAATTTCAAAAAAGATTAAAGCTCAAAAAATTACGCGAACAGCAATAATCATTATCGGTGATGTTATAAAACCAAAATCATATGAATATTCCAAACTATATGATAAGAGTTTTAGTCATGGATTTAGAAAAGCAAAAACTAATTCAAAAAAGTAACTTTTTGTTTAATTCCAATCTTTGAAAGATCCTTCTGGAATTTTTCTGGTTTAGATGATGTAAAAATTTTCATACTATTTCTTTTTGACGGTTTTTTTACAGTTTTTCTAACTTTATCAGCAATCTCTTGTCCGGGATCTAGAAAGTTGACAGTAGGAAATTGTTTATTAAAAAATGACAATAAAAATGGTAAGTGTGTACTAGACAATGTAGCAACATCAATATTGTATTTAGAAAACTCCTGACTTAGAACCTTGTTAATGGTTCTCTTACACAAATTTTTATCATCAATAAATTTTACAGATTCAACTAATTGTACTAGTTTTGATGCGTTTATTTTTTTAATGTTAATCCGTCTTGCCAGTTTATTCTTTTTTATAAACTCAGATAATTTTTTACTTTTTATGGTAGCATGTGTTGCAAGTATAGCAATATTTCCTGTCACCGAAATTTTAGCAGCCATCTTAATTGGAGGTAATACTTTGATCACATTTTTTTTCTTGATCTGAACTAGCAATGATGGAGTATTAGATCCGACAACAATTAGATCAGGCTTGAACTTTTCTTCAAGCAATTTGAGTCGTTTTGTTATAATTTTTGTTAGTTCGGATTTTGATTTTTGTCCATAAGGAAAATTTTTCTGATCGGCGAAATAGATGATATCAGACTTTACTGCTTGTTGTATTGGTTTTATTATTGATAGAGAGCCAAATCCTGAATCAAATACTATGATTCTCGCCATAAATCACTCATTTCTTTTATAGTTTTTACTGTTTGTAAGCTAAATTTAGCCTAGTGTTGATCTAAATGCACACCTTGCATTAAGAGTAAAATTTTCAAGAATTTTCTATGACAGCTTTTAACAAAACATGGGCACGTCAAGAAACAAAAAGCATGACCGATAAGATTCGTGACGCTGTGAAACCACAGGGTGCATTAAAACCACGAATTCAGGTAGCCGTGAACAAACTTCAAGTCCAAACTTCAAAAATGGACTCCATGTTGACAAAGCTTCGTGAAAGGGACCAACAACTCTTTGCCAGAATTGTAACAGCAATGCAGAATCATGATACGTCTGCGAGCAGAGTTTTGTCTGCAGAATTAGCAGAAGTACGCAAGGTTTCAAGAACTTTAGGCAACGCAAGAACATCTCTAGAACAGGTTCAAATGCGATTGACTACAATTCATGACCTTGGTGATGCAATGGTTTCAATTGGACCAGCAATGTCAACTATGAAAGGTTTGAAATCATCGTTATCCAGATTCATGCCAGAAGCCGATTCTGAATTGACTTCGATGACACAAACATTGAATGGATTAATGGTAGATTCACTATCCGGTGATTCGTTTAACACCATGGAATCTGATGTCTCAAACGAAGAGACAGATGCAATCTTACAAGAAGCATCAGCAGTTGCAGAGCAACAAACAGATGAAAGATTTCCATCAATACCAACATCAACAGGACCAGAGTCCCAATCTCAATCTAACCCAATGAATTTTCTTGAGTAGATATTGAGACTAGGTCTATTTTTTTATTTTTTAAATTTGTAACTTTAAGGGAAAGCTGTTTCCTTGGAAAGTTTCTCATCTAACTCAGAAATCTTTATTCTACTTTGTTCCATGGAATCACGCATTCTAATCGTAACGGTATCATCATCTAATGTTTGATGATCAATTGTAATGGCATAAGGTGCACCAACTTCATCCAATCGTCTGTATCGTCTTCCTATTGCACCAGAATGATCCAAAAACACATCATATTTTCGTTTAATGTTTAGATAAACCTCATCAGTTTTTTCTGCAAGACCATCTTTTTTTACTAATGATAAAACTCCAACATGAATAGGTGATAAGTATGGTTTAAGAGATAACACCATTCTTTCATTTTCTTTGTCTTCACGTAGGCTATGCTCTAGTATTGTGTACATACTACGATCTATTCCCATTGAAAGTTCAAACACATGTGGTAACACTTTTTCATCACCATCCATGACTTCAAACTTTTCTTTACTTTTATCGGAATGACTATTCAAATCATAATCAGCTCTATAATTACATGCTACAAGCTCCAACCAACCAACTGCAGTTTCCACTTCAAAGTCAAACGCAACTTCTGCATAGAACGCCTTCTCTTTGTCTCCTAGTTTTCTGAATCTACTTTTTTCCATATTTATTCCAGTTTTTTCATAAAATTCTGCTAATAATCCTAGGTAGTAGGCAACAAATTCGTTAGGTATGGTTTGTGAATCTACTGCCTCTTTACACGTCATAGACTTGATTTCATCATCAATTTGAATACGAATCTTGGTATCTTTAATCTCTGAGAATTTACCTAGATCACTCAGTTTCGCAGGATTACAAAACACTTCAATCTCTGCCTGATAAAACTCTCTCAGTCTAAGCAGACTTTGTCTAGGCGCTATCTCATTTCTGAAACTTTTACCTGTTTGTGCAATTCCTAGAGGCAGCTTTCCTCTCATTGTTTTGAATATTCGTGGGAAATCAACAAATATTGATTGACACGTTTCAGGTCTCAGAAATGCTGATTCACCTTCTGGTCCTATTCCAACTTCAAACATCATATTGAATTTTTTTGCATTTTCAAAATCACCGTTGCATTTTGGGCATTTGATATTTTTTTCTACAATAATTTTGTCAAATTCATCAAGGTCAGCGCTTTCAGGGATTTCTATTTGACTAACTTCAACAATAATTTTATCAGCTCTGTGTGTTGATTTACATTTTTTGCATCTTACAATTGGGTCAGCAAAACTTGCAAGATGACCAGATGCATCAAACACAGACTTGGACATTATTTGTGAACCGTCAATCTCAATCATTTTATCACGTCTAACTAATTCTCTTCTCCAAAGTTCTAGGAATTTATTTTTTAAACTTACACCAGATGGACCATATTCCCAAAAACCTGCCTGTGCATCAGCATAGATCTCAGAACTTGGAAAGTAAAATCCTCGTTCCAATGCAAGCTTCATCACATCATCATATGTCATAATTTCAAACTCTCCTGGTAGAATAAATTCTTAATTTTATGCAAGTTCTTTAGCCGCTCCAATATCTTCAAAGTCACTCCTTCTTTCATCAATTGGTGTCTCTAATATTATAGGAGTCTTATTTTTATTCATTAGTTTAATCACTTTACCTAATCCGGTACTTCCAATATGTCCCATACCAATATGTTCATGTCTATCAAGATTGGATCCTAATTCACCTTTTGAATCATTCAAGTGTAGAATTTTGATATGCTCTATTCCTATTTCTTTGTCAAATTCATCAAAAGTGGCTTTGACATTTTTTTCATGTTTTAAATCATATCCAGCAGCAAATGCATGACAGGTATCAATACAAATCCCAAATCTATCAGCAGGTTTTAGGCTAGAAAAGATTTCAGATAATTCTGAAAAATTAGAGCCTACTGAGTTTTTTTGACCAGCAGTATTTTCTAGTAGAATGGTAACATTTTTGGTTTTTTCTGCAACTTCGATTAGTGCACTAGTCAACCTTTGTATTCCTTTTTCTGCTCCCGTTCCTTTATGGCTACCTAGGTGTGTTACAAGAAATGGGATACCTATTTGATCACATCGTTTAACTTCTCGAATCATTGCTTTGATTGATTTTTCATAAACAGGTGGTTCTGGGGAAGAAAGATTGGGTAGATAAGGCATGTGTGCCACAGTAGCAAATCGATCTATGTTAGTTTGGCTAAGATTATTCTTGAAATTAAGAGCCTCCTCATCTGTAATATCTTTCGTATACCATCCCCTAGGGTTTCCCGTAAAGATCTGAAATGCAGAGCACTCACGTTCATTTGCATTGGTTACCGCATTAGCAAGCGAACCTGATATGGATACATGATGACCAATTTGCACGACTAAAAACCCTCATTACATAATTTAAATTAGTATAACGTTTTTGCCTTCAATTCTTTTAAAGTAAATTTTTTAGAAAGGTCAGAGTATGTTTGTATATGATTAGTTTTGGACATGATGAGATCGTAAAATATCCATTTTTGGCAGAAGCTGGCCAATATCTAAAAGATCAAGGTTTCACGCTTGAACAGTTTGCAACAGATCCAGATCTTCAGATTATTGTTGATAGAGCATATGAAAGAATTGAATCTGCATCACAAGGAAATATTTACAATTACAAAGTGGACGATTCGTCTAACAAAGACGCTTCGCTTCCATTAGAAGTATTTTCATTTTTGATAGCAATAATTCTATTAAAGTTAGCTGGGATGAATACACTCATCAGTCGTTTTTCTCTTGCTGAAGCTCGGAGGGCTGAAAGATTTTTGGAAAAGGATCTTGTGGGTAAATCAAACAAAACAAATGAAGAATTCGCAACTAAAATTTTTCTAGATCTTTTTTCCATAAAGATAAAAAAGAACGGTGATTACTTTACAATTCCAATTGCTGATTACTTGAAACATGCTGTACATTTTCATGAGCTCGAATGGAAGCTTATTAACCGTCATGTTGAGAACGGTATGGTTTTTTTAACTCCTCACGAATCTGTGAGATTAACTAGAAAGCAACTAGGAAATTATATTGGAACTAGAATTAGATCCGCTCAAACGCCAAAATCATTCCAAGTATTTGAAGAGAAAGTAGCTAAATTAGTTAAAATGGGCAAAAAACTAACCGTCCCTACAACTATTTCAACCGAGTTTCCACCATGCATCAAGCATGCAATTGAAGTACTAAATAATGGAGAAAACCTGTCTCACTCCGGTAGATTCATGCTAGGTACATTTCTTCTTGGTCGAGGACAGACAATAGAACAAATTGCACCATTATTCAAAAACGCTCCAGATTACAAAGAAAGGACTACGTTATATCAACTGAAACAACTTGCCGGCGAAACAGGTGGCAACACCAAATATGCCTGCCCATCATGTGACAAGATTAAAAGTAATGATCTTTGTTTTGCAATACCAGAATGTGATAATATTATAAATCCAATGCAGTTCGGAAAGAAAAGATTGTAATGTTTGAAAAAGATTTGAAATTTTTGGAAGATGCTTTCAAACAATATTATTTTGATCATTTCAATTTAATCAACGTTCCAGATAGAGCATCTGAAAGAGAATTTGGATACATGAAATTTAACACTGGAATGATTAGACACATTTCGATAAAGACAGATAAGGATCTACATTTAATGTTAATGTCAAATATACCTTCAGATGTTTTTTGTTCGAATGCGTATTACACTTTTCCAAGTATGCCAATGTCAGAGAAAGATTGGAAAGAAGCGGATATTATTTTTGATATAGATGCAAAGGATCTAAAATTGCCCTGTAGAAAAGATCACACTTGTAACAAATGTACATCTTGCGGCGAGATATTTTTGTCACAAGATGGTTGTCCAAAATGTAAATCAAATAAAATAGCACACATATCACTACCATGCGATAATTGTATGGCTGGCTTAAAAAAAGAACTTTCAAAACTGGACAAGGTTTTGACTGATGACCTAAACATTCCAGCTAATGACATAGTAACTTCTTTTTCTGGAAACGAGGGTTTTCATTTGTATGTGAAGCATTCACAGTATAATGATTTAGGATCAAAAGAAAGAGGTGAATTGATTGATTACATCAAGTTTCAAAAGGTTATACCTGAAACGTTTGGTTTTAAAAAAAATAATCCTTCCAAGTCATCATTCCCAGAGTTTGATGAATCTAGCTGGAAGGGTCGAGTAGCAAAGGAATTATTTGGTTCTAAATCAAAAAAATCTAAATTAGTTTCAAAAATTATTTCTGATGGTTATGTAGCATATAGAGAAAAACTTAATGAGATCGGTAAAAACTCGATCGGCATAAAAATAGATCCAAATGTAACAGTTGACATACACAGAATCTTCCGTCTTGAGGGTTCATTAAACAGCAAAAGTGGTCTTTGTAAGCTTGTCTGCAAAGATATTGAAAAGTTTAGGCCTTACTCTGAGGCGTGTCTTATTGATGATAAACCGACAGAGATTATTGCAAACTGCCCACTAAAATTTCAACTAAAAAATAAAAAATTTGGGCCATATAACAGCGAAAAAACAACTGTTCCAAAGTATGCAGCTGTGTATATGATGTGTAAAGGCATTGCAAATTCAGCGTAAAATGATAAAATTCGGGTATTCGTTGCTAAGGAATTAATACCTCCTGAATTAAATTTTGTAAGTTTGTATAGTTCATCAAAAGGAGATAACGGTCCACCACCAGATGCTGGCAAGTACATTAGAGTAGGAATTATCGCAATTATCATAATTGCGACTTTCGTGGTTGTTGGTCATCAGGGCATCATTATGTTGATGAATGTAGAAGAATTTGCTGATCTCTTTACTACGCCACTTTACTTTTCATTAATTTCCGGTCTGGTTCTTGCTGCTATAGCATTAGTACGTGTGAATGTTGTAAGACGGGCTTCTATTGGATGGTATGTTTTACAAACTTTCCTTGGATTTATGAGTCGTCAGGGTACTAATGCATCTGCACAAACCATACCACTTTTCGGCGATTTTAAAATTTCAGGAGTACAGTTTGTTCTTTGGCAAATTACCAAGGTTTTACTCTTTGGTGCATTCTTTGCAAACCTTATGTTTGGATTTTCTATGGTTTATCTGATAGACGGAAATGATCTTGGGATAGATAATATACCTACAATATTTTCACTTCCATTTGTCACACCACCAACTGATCATTCCTATGCAACTGAGAAAGTAGTTCCAATGATTCCAGCTCTCTTGGTTTTAGTTCCACCGTTACTTGGAGCTATTGGTACAAGATTGCTGTTGTACATCGGAGTTCATCATATCATCTCAACCATTACAGCATTTATTCATGATTCAACAGAAGGGAAGCCAAAATATCTCAGCTATGTATCAACATTGGAAGCAGTTATAGGAATTGGTGTGCTTTGGGCTGGGTTCAATATGTTCTTTGGTAACCAAATAGATTATAATACAAAATATGCAATAGGTGGAACACTTGTTGTTGGCTTTGCATTAATTGCGTTTTCATTCCTTGATAGAATGAGATCTAGAATACTTACTCATATGTTGAAGAGAGATGTTTACATTCGAATTATCACTATAGTTGTAATTGCATTAATTGTAGGCATAGCAATGTCTGTTAACAACAGTGTTGCTGATGCAAAAAAGATAGAATATCTTGGTCCATATAACGCACAACAAATTGGTGTGAATAGATATCTTGGAGAATTAGATTTAGTAGAGGAACATATTCACGACGTTACCCTCAACTCAATTTCTCCGAATAATATTAGCAATTATGTAGATGAGAACAAGGATGTACTTGATGGTATACGTGTATGGGACTGGCAAGCAGCATTTGCAAAATTAAAACCAGAAATTGGTCTTATACCATATGTAACTTTTGAAGATAATGATATTTTGAGATTTGATGATAAACTGTATTGGACTGCATCAATGGCACCAATCTTACCTTCATCCGTCAGTTTAGAAAATAGATGGTATAACGAACATTTAGTATACACTCATGTTCCTGAGGGATTTCTAACATTAGAAGCAACTGATGGATCAATTGTTGATAGTTCTGAACTATTTCCACAAAGGAAAATCTACTATGGAGAAGGTGGTTTACTTGATACAACATGGTCTGGATATCCTACAAACAGAGAGGGAAATACTGCAGAGTTGAATAATGAATCTTATACAGGAATGGGTGGATTGGACATAGCTCCTCCTATAAGCTGGATTTTTGAACCCAACTTTATGATTTCATATCCGGGTGATTCTATCCACGTTATGAGATACAAGGACGTTAACGAAAGAATGTCTACATTATATCCTTATTTCTTATTCAACTTGTTTGGAAAGGAATTGGATTCACTTCCAGTAACTGATGGAAAAAATACTTACTGGCTCGTTCCACTCATAATTGGATATGATACAAGTAACATCCCATGGTCAGTAGGTAATCCATATCTAAGATTAGCGGGATACGGATTGGTCGATACATACGACGGAGACATTCAGCTGATTCAACATGGAGACGACTTTTTCACTGACATGTTTATGACACAATACCAAGACAAAGTGATCGAGATGCCTGAATGGTTAGAAAAACAGATCAGGTATCCTCAAGAACTTTTCAATTGGAAGACTGAAATGTATAATATTTACCATGTCACTGATGTTGATACATTCATTCAAGCAAATGAATTCTATGAAATTCCTCGAGGTTTAGATACTTACTATATTGAAGCAAAGCCACCTGGATTTGAAGAACCAGAATTTGTTGGCTTGTTATCACTTGAACTTCGTGGTTCACAAGGAAGAAACTTGGCCGGATATATGGTAGTAGAAAATGATACACCAAACTTGGGTAAAATGCAATTTTATGAAGTTCCAATTGACTCGGACACTAAACTATTAGGTCCTACTTCTGTTCGTGAAGCACTTGACAGAGATCCTGATTTTGCACAATTAAAGACGCTTTTGCGTAATCCACGAATTGGTGATAACATATTGTATAGAGTAGGTGAACATGATACTTACTTTATACCAGTTTATACGGCTGGTGCTGGTGGTGTTGTAGCACAACTTGGTACTATTGCTGCAGTAGGTGCTGCATTTACTGGAGAATATTATGTTGGATTGGGCGATACACAAGAATCCGCATTTGAGGCTTATCTACAGAAATTATCAGGCATAGCACCTACTTCATCTGTAACCGTTGATGGAGTAAGTATGATAATGGATAAGACCGCACGAGAAGATGCAATCATGTCGGTATTTGAAGAAAAGGAGATTCAGCTAATTACTCCAACAAACATCCAGATCCCATTATCATTTAGTATAGGTGATATTGCATTCTACTCAAAAGCTGACTTGGAATCTACAACTGAATTGATTACAAAATTCATTGATGAAGCTGGAGCTAAGCGTATTCTAATGTGGGAGGTAGAAGATACCATTAACTTTGGATATCTCAAAGTTGTTGATAACGTAACTGAACTACATTATATCGCGATTGAGGTAGGCAAATAGTTGCTACTTGTTGTGGATAATGGTTCTAGCTACACAAAAAATTTGGTAAACTTTCTTACTAAAAAGGAAACTAAATTTGTCGACCAAAAATTTGATCAAGTAGACCTATTAAATATAGGACAATTTAATTCGTTTATTCTTTCTGGACGAAGAAAAAATAATCAAAAAATGAACGCCATAAACTCTCAAATTATAAAACATGCAGTATCTGAGAAAAAATCATTACTTGGAATTTGCTATGGGGCTGAAATCTTGGCTCTCACATTGGGTGGAACAATAAGGAAATCTCCGAAATCTGTTCAAGGTGAAGAAATTATTGTCACTGAAAAAGAAAATAAATTATGTCAAGGGAAAATCAATGCGTATGAAAGTCATAATTATGAAATATCACAATTAGGGAATCATCTTCAGGGTTTAGCTAGTTCTCAATCATGCAAGTATGAAATCATACGACACATCAATCATGATATTTTTGGTACACAGTTTCACCCTGAAATGAGCGATGACGGTAAGTCTATCATCCAAAACTTCCTACTAGTCTAATAGATTGAAATATAGCAAATAATTAGAAAATATAATGGTAAAAAAATTAGAGGTGCAAACAAACGATAAAGGTGAAATTACTTCGCCTACCTATCTCGACCTAATCGCTAAAATCAATGAAGTAATTGACGTCCTTTCGATTGCAAAAGTAGACGATAAAGATTTACGTTAATTTCAATAGTATGCGGAGTGCGGGATTTGAACACGCGACCTCCAGCTTGGGAAGCTGACGTCCTGCCAGTCTGGACTAACTCCGCCAATTTGAATTTTGAAAATTAGTGTTATATAGCTTCATGAGAAATTATCATTTATGGATGCAAAATGTCCAGAATGTGAAAAAGTTGCAATTCTTGATGACGAGATTACAAAAGTAAAATGTCCACACTGTAATTTTGAAGCTGATTATGAAAAATACTTGGAAATTATGAAAGAAAAAGCATTGAACCTTGCTTCAGATTATATTCCAGATCGTCCAGGATTTTAACTACCAATAATTGCCTTTATCAGAACAATCTAAATGTGCACCACAATTTTTACAGATTAGATGACATGCCTGCATAGATGACATAACTTCATTACATCTTGGGCACAATATTTTTTCTGGCACAAATATACTACTTGTTTTATGTTTTAAGATTTTGGCAATTAAGTCCAAAGGTTAATTAGTAGTTTGACTATTTTTTCGAATACTTGGCTAATTTCAAATTAACAATATCTGATATCAAAGGAAAATCAGTTACAAAGGAATTAAAAGATAATGATGTCAATCCATTACTTGGTCTGCAAATAGGTAATGATACGGATGCTTCTATCATAGGATTAGAAGGAAAGATGAAAGTAACAGGTGGAAGTGATAAATCAGGTATTCCCATGCGACCTGATTTACATGGCATGGCAAGAAAACACATCTTAATACCAAAAGGTGTTGGTTTGCAAGACACTGTAAAAGGATTAAGAAAGCGAAAGTTGGTTAGAGGAAATACTATTTCTGAAGAAATTTATCAAATTAATTTTAGATATGATGGTGAAATGAAAGTAGAGTCTCCAAAGGAAGAAGTCACGGAAGCTCCAAAAGAAGAACCAAAGAAAGAAGCTCCAAAAGAAGAACCAAAGAAAG
>CAZDAA010000002.1:6840-24143 GCA_964503555.1 uncultured Candidatus Nitrosopelagicus sp. | reverse complement strand
CTTTAACGTTGTAGATATAGATGATTCGAAGGATGTATCTGAATTACTTCAAATGATTGATGAAATAAAAAACTCGATCTCAATTTCGGCTCTGGACTAAAGCTTAATTTATTAATTCTGTAGTATTCAGCTAAATATGGCAAAAGCAGCTGCAATCATATTAACTGGTATAGCAATTGCTTTACTCGTAGTTTATGGTGCTGATGTAGCAGCGGGTGTTAATGTAGATGGTGAACTTGGTGAACAAGGTGAGGGCTTTTTACCACTTGATCATAAAACAAGAGGGTATGGACTAGGCGGTCCTGCTATGATCTTGCCTATCATTGCATACTTTATTGCACGAAACGATTCATCCAAAGGACTTGGTGGAATGATAATCATTGCTGGTATTCTAATCATAATTGGCGGTGTAACGGTGATTGGCATGGCAGATTCTTCTGAATCCCAAGAAACAGCTAGAAATCCACTTATGGAAACTGTTCCATTATTGGTAGTGGGTCTAATTCAAATTGGATTAGGTGCGTTGAAGATAAAAAAATCCTAGACGACATGCCTGTTTGTACAAAATGTCAAAATCAAGTTCCAGAAGTGCATAATTGTGAGCATACAGATGAACAAGATTATTGTACAGATTGCTATACTGAATTGCACTATTATCTAACTGAAGAAAAGAAGCATTAGATAACATACTTTTAATTCAGTTTGTGTTTGACATTTTTTATGGAAGCTATGATATTGTCCGGTGGACGAGGTACAAGATTACGACCAATCACAGATTCTATACCAAAGCCACTAATCCCAATCAACAATACGCCGTTGATTGATTGGTCAATAAAATATTTAAAAAAATTTGGAATCACTGATATTATCCTATGTAATGGTTATAGAACAAAACAGATTGAGAGGCATATTAAAGCAAAAAATAATTTTGGTTGTAAAATACAATACTCAGTTGAAAAAACACCATTAGGTACAGCGGGTGCAATTAAAAAAGCCATGAAAAAGATTTCTGGCAAATCATTTATTGTAATTAATGGAGATATAATTACAAATCTTAACCTGAAAAAAATAACAAGTAAACCTAACTGTATAGCAGCAATTGAATTACGTACAAAATTTGGAACGATGAAAATTAATAAAAATAAAATTGTCAAATTTAATGAAAAAACTGATGTTGAAAATATATGGATGAACCCAGGAGTATATCATTTAGATACAAGTATAGGCAAGATTTTACCAACAAAAGGTAGTTTGGAGGGTTTGATATTTCCAAAACTTGTTAAGAAAAACTTGTTAAGCACGATCAAATTCAAAAATGTTCTATGGCACTCTATTGATTCGCACAAAGATATTGAAATTTGCTCGAATGATATGAAATCTAAAAAATATTCTAAATACTTTAAAAAATAATGGTTGGTATGAGATTATCATATAGTTTAGGTTCATTATTGACAATTGAGCAGGTATTAGAATGCTCAAAAAAACTGGGTAAATTAAAACCAGATACTATGTGGGTTCCAGAAACGTGGGGAATGGAAAATTTTTCCATGCTAAGTCTAGTCAGCAAGGAAAATCCTACTTCAAAAATAGGTTCATCTATAATCAATATCTATTCAAGGAGCCCAAGTTTGATTGCAATGGGTGCCGTAACGGTTGATACTGTATCTAATGGTAGACTAATTTTAGGACTAGGAACAAGTAGTCAACCACTAGTCGAAGATTTTCATGGAAGTAAATTCGAAAAGCCAGTTAAGCGTATGGAAGAATATGTAAAAATAATACGACTGATTTTTGCTGGAAAAACAATTAATTATTCAGGTGAATTTTTTACTCTGAAAAATTTTTCATTGCTAATCAAGCCACCTAGAAATGATATTCCAATTTATCTTGCTGCAGTAAACCAAAAAATGGTAGAACTTGCGTGGAATGTTGCAGATGGTGTAATTTTTTATCTTAGACCAAAAAATGAGCTAAAATCCACACTTGCAATAATGCAGGCTAAGAAAAAGATTGATGCGTCTATTCAGATCATCACATGTGTTCATCCAGACTCTGAAAAAGCCATAAACCGTGCTAAAAAAACACTGGCATTTTATGTTTCAGTTGGAAAAATTTATCGCGAGTTCCTAGCTTCAAATGGATTTGAAAATGAAACAAAGAATATTTTTGAGGAATACAAAAAAACAGGTCTAAAAAATAACTCTGAATTAGTACCTGAATCTATGGTAAAGGAACTTTGTATTTCTGGTACACCGGATGAATGTAAAAAACAGTTACAAGGGTTCTATGAAACTGGTATCGATTTACCTATAATACAATTTAATCCTATAGACAACGTGCAGGAATCATTTGATTTGGTTACGTCAACATTTTCGGAGGAATCTAGATGAAAAAAGTTGCAGTTGTTGGGTATGGAAATACAAAATTCTCAACTGATGGTATACCAATTGAGTCACTTCTACTTGAATCAACGAAGGAATTATTCAATACAACTAACAATCTTTCACAAGATCTTATTGATGGAGTAATAGTTTCAACAAATGATAACTCAAAATATCTTGGAGCAATTTTATCAGAATTATCAGGAATAAAACCAAAAATTTCTCATACTGTAGAACATCTATGTAGTTCTGGTACTGCTGCTACTGTTTCTGCATTTTCATATATTGCATCAGGATTAGCTGACATTATCCTTGTTGCTGGTGCAGATAAAAATGATAATCCTGGACAAGTTTTGGATTGGGACAGATCAAGAGGTGAATTTACACGTCCAATTTACTGGGCTTCTATGTTTACAAAAGCCCATAAAAGAAAATTTAACACTACAGAAGAAGAATTAGCAGTTGTTTCAGCAAAAAATCACAAACAGGCGTTAGATAACCCTCATGCATATTCACATAAAGCCTATACAATTCCTGAAATAATGAACTCAAAAAGCATTACAGATGATTTACGTATGTTAGATTGCTCTTATTCGTGTTCAGGCAGTTCATCAATTTTACTTGTATCAGAAGATATGGCCAAAAAATTTACAGATTCACCAATATGGATTTCTGGAATTGGTCAAAAAACTAATTCTGCAAGTTTTACTAAGAATGATTTAACAGGTTTGGATACGACAAAAAGTGCAGCAGATATTGCATATAATATGGCTAAAATCACTGCAAATGAAATTGATGTTGCAGAAATCCATGATGCATTTTCTATATGTGAATTAATGGCCGTAGAGGATCTTGGTTTGACAAAGAAAACAACTGGTGCGGAATTTGTTAGAAATTTGTTTAACACAGAAAATCGTCAGATAAATCCAAGAGGTGGCCTAATTGGAGCGGGACATCCATTAGGTGCAACTGGTATTTCACAAATAGTAGAAATTACTCAACAATTACAAAATAAGGCTGAAAAGAGACAAATTTCTAATGCAAGTAAGGGTCTTGTTCATAATATGTCTGCGGCTGCAACATCTAGTACGGTTTTAATTTTGGAATCATGAACAAATTTGAAGAGGAATTAAAAAAAGGGAATTTTATTACTAGTGAATGTCATAAATGTGACAAAATTGTCTGGCCACCAAGTGATTACTGTGATAATTGTTTTGGTGGTGTGAATTGGAGAAAAATTTCTGAAAATGGTGAAATAATAGAATGGTCCAAAAAAGGAAGCGATGTATTTTGTATTGCTGAATTTGAAAAAACTATACGTATTATGGGAAAATTAAATACAAAAAATACTGTTGCAGAGATTGGCCAACATATTCAATTAAGTGAATGTTCATTTAATCAAGGGTATAGATTCATTTTTACGTGATTTTTGAAATTTATTATTATTTTCAGTATGTTTGATAGCGATCATTAACACATTGTTGATAATATAATTACCAGCTATTCTATATCCTTCAAAAATATAGGCTAGTATGTCATTTTTGATTAAAGATTATAAAAAAATTGCAAAAACTAGAAGGCAGAGAGGCTATCAATGGGAAGACACATTGGTAAAAAGATTCAACTCACTTGAAGGATGGAAAGCGTTTAGGTTAGGATCTCCCAGTGTTGCATTACCAGATGTTTTAGTTGTTAATAATAAAAAAAGTGTAATTTTCACAATAGAGGCAAAATCTGGAACTGGTACTACATTGTTTGTTCCATATGATCAAATAGAAAGATGCCAGAAATGGACAAATAATTTTGAAGTTTATAAAACAAGAAAGGTTATTCTGGCATTCAAATTTCTATCAAAAAAAAGGATAGGTACGGGTAAATATGAAAGAAGAAAATTACATGAATTTTATAAAGTATGGGGTAATGAAAAAAAGGCTGTTAACTGTGTCTGCACATATAATGGTGAGATGTACGAATCATCTAGTGGTAAACGAAAAAAATTACGTCTTAATGATTTACCCATGCCTTTTAAATCTAAATATCAAATAATAACAAAATAACCAAATGTAATCATTTTTTAATAATAAAATACAAGATATATTATGAATATCAAGGGTTATTTTAAAAAATTCCAAAATAAATCTAATAATAAAAAATCAAAATCTAAATTAGATAATAAAAAAGATGCACCAAAAGAAGGATTGAAGGCATCAATTCTTGCTAATGAAATGGAAGCCCATATTGAAACCACTTTAAATTTTGGAGATAAAAACAAGGATCCACATGAATATTTGAAAAGGTATATTCAAGAACCAGAATACAGAGATTGGTTTAAGCGTAATTTTCCTAATAGAACAATCTATGAAGCAGTTGGATTAACAGCTATGGATTATCTTGAAGTGAAAAGAAGTATAGATCATGAATCAGAACAAGAGCCTGAAGTTCTTACAAAACAGAATAATCCAGAAAAAGAATCAAGTTTTAAGCCTATTGTTAAAGAAGACCCTAAAATCAATTTTAATGATTTCATTGATGAACGCTTGTTAGTTAGTCATAATGCATTCGGTGATAAAGAAATGAAAATAAAAATAGTTGAAGTTTCTGATGAAATAGCTCCGCTAGTAACAAAATTTGGTGATCGAGTAAAAGTAAACAAGGTATTAGTTACCATAAAACATCTAAAAACTCAAAAAGTAGAAGAAGCTGAATTTGATATTGAAGCAATTGAACGAGAATTAATGGAAAAACGACATTATACATCTACAAACCGATGGATTCCTACTAAAGAAATAAAAAATGGATATGTAACTAATACAAGGCATACAATTCTAATCACTGATGCAGCATCATTAGATTATATCGTATTTTAAATCAATAATCTCTAATGATATTTTATAATCAAGAAGAAAAAGTATAAGAAGCTCACAAAAAAAGCTCTGACATGATTACAAAAGATCTGAAAATCGCAGGACAGAATTTTCATCTTACGTTGACAGATCATACGATAAACCAAGTAAATAGCTTAAAATCACTTTATAGTACTGCATATGAAGATCCAGAAAGTTTTGAACAAGTTAGCGCTGAAATTTCATCTACCATCAAACAAATTTCCAGTGCAGTTGAACCAGAAATAAATGATGAAAATTTGGATGAGTTAATACAAGAAATTATCAAAATAGTTGATGATAAGGCTGCTCAGATTCAAAAGCAATCAGAAGAAAAAATTAAGAAGCCATCAACTAAAAAATCAAAAAAATAAAATAATTGATATTTTGATTAATCGGAATTTAGAATAGAAGTGAATGTGACGTTTCAGTTATATTTAACCGGTACAATATACTATATGGTAAAACACTGTGAATGTGGAATCTGTGGACATTTTACTGAAGATGACTGTATAAAAAATAAATGTAAATGTTGTAGTAATTTTCATCTAAGATCTGGCTAAATGATAATAATCAACTACTCAAGGTTATAATCTATTAAAAATCTCTTGAAATTTTTCAATAAATTTTTTATCATTTAATGATTCAATTATTAATAATCTTAAATTTTTTAATCGTAAAGGATCATTATAATAAATTTGTGATAATAAATTAATTTCTCTACTAAAATCATAAGTTTCTGTATAATATAATGAGACCTTGTAGAGTGTAACTAAATCATCAGACTGATATTCTTTACTTTTTAATTTATTTTTTAATACAGTCAATTGCCCTCTTATTTTTGACAATTCTTTCTTTATAATTGCCAAATCACTTGGTTCATCATTCAATTGAATTATTATGTTATACGAATCTAAAATTTGTCGCATAATTCCCTTCAGATATTCATTAAAATTCTCCAAAACAATTTTCACTGGACATAGCCCTTCAAAAAGTTTAGTAATTTAGATCAAATTTGCATAAATATCTTATTTCTTATCTTTAAATTACTCAAAAACTAAATTAGCACATTGTAAATGAACTCATATCTAAAATGCGTTAATCAGAAATGTGGAAAAGAATATCCTATTTTATCCACAGATTTTAAATGCTCTTGTAGCAATCTTCTGGATGTCAAATATAAAAATAGCCCATCATCTAATCTAAAAGAGGTTTTTTACAAAAGAAGAAATCCAGAAGGAAGTATATTCAATGAAAGTGGAGTGTGGAGATTTCGTGAACTTTTAAATTTTTGTGAAATTGATACTGAAGATTTAGAACAATGTTCAGAAAATCTTGTGTCATTAGATGGATCTGAAGGCAGACAGTCAAAACCATATCACATGTCAAAAGTTGCTTCATTTGTTGGAATTGATAATGAGAGATTGATGTTACAGCCTGAGGGATATAATCCAAGTGGCTCATTCAAAGATAATGGTATGTCAGCTGCTGTCACACATGCAAAAATGGTTAATGCAAAAAAAATAATCTGTGCATCGACAGGTAATACATCTGCTTCTGCTGGTATGTTTGCCGCCAATGAAAACATGGAGTGTGATGTGTATATTCCGGAAGGAGAAATTTCACCAGGTAAACTTAGTCAAGCATATCAATTTGGAACACAAATGATACATGTTAAAGGCACTTTTGATGATGCTTTTATAAAATCACTTGATGCGTCGAAAGAATCGGGGAGTTATACGGTGAATTCAATTAATCCATTTCGAATTGAAGGACAAAAAACTATTCCGTATCGTGCGTTAGAATTTTTGAATTGGGAAGTCCCAGATTGGATAGTTTATCCTGGTGGTGCATTAGGTAATACGTCAAGTTGTGGAAAATGTATTATGGAACTTTATGAATGGGGATGGATAAAAAAAATTCCACGTATTGCTGTTATTAATGCAGAGGGTGCAAACACATTAGATGTTTTATACAATGGGAAATTTGAAGATACTGAATTAAGATGGAATAAAGGAGATCCTAATGTTGAATTAATTGATCAGTATTATTCAAAAATGAACGATGATGGAATTAGGCCACAAACAAAAGCAACTGCAATACAAATTGGCAAACCTGCTAATATTTTGAAAGGATTACGTGCACTAGAATTTACTAATGGTGTAGTTACATCTGTAACAGATAATGAAATGTTGGATGGTATGTCAGTTGTTGGTTTAAATGGATTTGACTGTGAAATGGCTTCTGGAGCTGTTCCTGCAGGTGTAAAAAAACTACTAGGTGAAGGAACAATCAAAAAAGATGATACAGTTATTGGAATTTTAACTGGAAGGCAAAAAGAACCTTTACTTCCAATAGAATACCATAATGATATATCAAATAAATTTGCACGCCCGCCTAAAAAATAAATTTGAGCGTATACTCTCTATCTAAAAATGTGAACCCTTAATAGATCGAATTTGTAGTTAGTATTAACAAGAAATGTGGTGTTTTCTAAGTTAATGTGCAGTGTTTTAAAATTTAAAGAGTGGGGTAATCTATGCAATTAGAATATGAAATTGCAGCACTAATTGCAATGATAGGTCTTTCTGGATATTTCAGTGGTTTAGAAGTTGCATTGGTTAGTATTAGGATTTCTAAAATCGAACAAATGATTAAAGATAAAGTCAAAGGTGCAGCATCACTTCATAAACTAAAATCTAACCCAAGCCGAATGATGTCTAGTGTTAACTTAGGAAATAATTTGGCTAGTATAGCGGCAACTGCTTTAGCAACTGATATCTCATTAAAATTATTTGGTGATGAAGGATTAGCAATTGCAATAGGAGTTATGACATTTTTAATTCTAATATTTAGTGAAATCACTCCAAAAACATATTGTAATGCAAATCCAGCAAAAGTTGCAATAAAAAATAGTAGAATACTATTGGTATTTACCTATGCATTATTTCCAATTGTGTGGTTTTTTGAAATAATCACAAAAGGCATGATAAAACTTACGGGCAGTAGTGATATGCCACCTGGATTAACAGAAGATGAAATTAAAGGAATTGTTGATCAAGGCTTAAAAGATAAAGCAATTGAAAAACAGGAAAGTGAACTTGTTCATGGTGCATTGAATTTTGATGATATTGTCATTAGATCTGTAATGACGTCAAGGACAAAGATGTTTACGTTAAATTCAAAAACAATATTATTTGAAGCACTACCACAAATTAATCAAAGTGGGTTTTCTAGAATACCAATTCATGGTGATAATAAAGATGAAATTGTTGGAATTATACATGTTAGAGATGTTCTGAAGGCGTTAGAAAACGATAACAAAACATACACATTAGAGAAAATTTCTAGAAAGCCAATTTTTGTTTCACAAGAAAAAATGGTTAGTGATCTTCTTAAAGAAATGCAAGGTAGACAAACGCATATGGCAATTGTTGTTGATGAATTTGGTGGCGTAGAAGGTTGTGTCACATTAGAGGATCTTTTAGAAGAAATTGTAGGTGAAATTAGAGATGAAACAGATACAAACCAACAAGTATTCCAAAATGATGGTCCAAATGCAATAATTACAAATGGTGATATTGAAATAGATACAATAAATGAAATTTTTAAAACAGATTTATCAGCTGGAGATGACTATTCACGACTGAATGGTCTATTACACGAAAAGCTACATGATATACCCAAGGAGGGTGACAAATTAGAGATAAATTCATTACGAATCATAGTGGAAAAAGTTTCAAAAAATAAACCTGAAAGAGTAAGAATTGAAAAAATAAAATAGTTAATTTTTACTAAAATGCTCTTCTAATAGTTTTTTCTTATCTTGAACATGAAATAGTTCATTTGTATGATTAAGTGCGTCATCGTATGATCTTTCAAAAAGCATTGCTTGCATTAGCATATGATTTTCT
Organism: uncultured Candidatus Nitrosopelagicus sp.; assembly: GCA_964503555.1. Lineage (GTDB taxonomy): Archaea > Thermoproteota > Nitrososphaeria > Nitrososphaerales > Nitrosopumilaceae > Nitrosopelagicus. Next base: position 14,966 of record CAZDAA010000002.1, on the reverse strand, counting down.
GGTATCACAATTCCAGTTTGATCATCTGAATACATAATTTGAACTGTATCATTAATCGAGGCACTCATGTTTGCATGAATATGTACCATATTTGTATCCTTAAAACTAAACTTCATAGTATTTGCAAAATCTCTAACATCCTTTGTACTTGTCGCTGTCCATAATACCACAACACCACTTTCATCTTTAAACAAATTATGAATTTCATCTACATTTGGCGCGGTACCGCTAAATCTTATATCCATTATATGAAGATGCATTTGACGTGTAGGAACTTTAATTGCACGTACAAATAATGGTGCATTCTTTCCAAAATATGATTTAACATCATCACCATGATGAGGATGCTGACTCATTTCAATTGTATCTACTAACTCTTTATCAGATTGATCAAGATCAGCCCATCGTCTTACTAATGTAACATCAAAACGTAATAAATTTGAACCGTATTTATTACGTAGTGGTTCTAAAATTTTTCCCATTCCTGTAACATTACAACTCCCCTGCATTACATGTTTTTTTTGAGATATTTTTTCATAATTTACTCGTGAGTTAAAAATAGTATCGGAAACTGCATTGTCACCATAAATTGTTTCACCACCTTGATAAATTGCCATAATATTATTTGGTTCGTAAAGATTTTTTTTATTAACAAAACCACGTCCTTCTGGAGATGCATCTATTACTAAATCACAATCAGACAGAATAGATTCGATTGAACCTGAAATATTATAATTTTTAAAATCATCAATTTTTTTCTGTGGAACATATACAGAAAACCCATTTTTTATTGCAAGATCAACTTTTTCATCTGGAGAATGTTTCCCCACACCGATCACATTTATTTCTGAGTCATCTTTGATAAATTCAGCAATTCTACTTCCAATGGATCCATATCCATTAACAAATACATTCTTCATGTATATTTTTCATATAATTCATTTATTTACATACTGGTACCTTTTCTATACGCATGAATTGGATTTTTCTATTATGATGTAGCGATCTAAAAATTGTAAATTATACAGAAAAATTCACTTGGAAATGTATATATGCTAAGTTTCGAAGGCAAGCTATGGCAGCAGGAATAGACGATATTGCACTATATATTCCAAATTTGTATCTGGAAGCATCAGATTTTGCTAAAGCAAGAGGCTTAGATCCAGCAAAATTACAGCGTGGTCTAGGTGTAGAACAAATGGCTATTGTAGATACTAACCAGGATCCAGCATGCCTTGCAGCTAATGCATGTCTTAATCTTATGCAAAAAAATAAACTGTCACCAGAAGAAATTGGTAGATTATACGTTGCAACGGAATCTTCTTTTGATGAATCAAAAGCGATGAATTCTTACGTTATTGGAATGCTAGAACAGGTATATGGCAAAGAATCATTTGGACATTGTGGCGGAATTGAATGTAAATTTGCCTGTGTCAGTGGTTCATATGCATTATATGATAATACAAATTGGATAAGAGCTGGTGAAGCTGAAGGTCAAAACGCTATAGTTGTAGTATCAGATATTGCAAAATATGATCTTGGTTCCAGTGGTGAAGTAACACAAGGTGCAGGTGCAATTGCTATGTTACTTAATGATAATCCTAGATTATTAGCATTTGATCCAAAAGTTACATCAACATCTATCAAAAATGAATATGATTTTTACAGACCATTTGGTAAAGAAACTCCAATTGTTCATGGACAATATTCTAACCTTTTGTATCTAATTCAAGTTAAAAATGCACTAGCGGATTATAAACAAAAAATTCTAAAAACAGGACTTGTTACGCTAAAAGATGATGAAACAATTCTTGATCATATTGATTATCTCAATATGCATCTTCCCTATAGTAATATGGGTAAAAAGGCACTTGCTTATCTTGTACGGCATGAATGGAGAGATTTACCAAGATGGAAAGAGATAATTGCAGAAATTGGTATGGATGAACCAATACCTAAAGACCCACGTGGAACTATAGAATCAGTTCTTGCTGATGCAGAGTTTATGGCAAAAGATCATGAATTTACAAAACTATTCACAAAAACAGAAAAATATGCTGAAGTATACGAATCAAAACTTGCCAGTTCGTTGATTGCTTCCAAAATGGTTGGAAATCTTTACACTGCATCATTGTATCTTGGATTTAGAAGTAGTTTAGAATTCGAATACCAAAAAGGAGTTAACCTGGATGGAAAACGTATTGGATTTGGTTCCTACGGTAGTGGGGCTAGTGCAATGGTATTTAGTGGTTTAGTACAGCCAGAATATGAGGAAGTTGTTAAAGATATGAATCTTGAAACTGAAATTGGTGTTAGAACCAAACTTACATTAGAAGAATATGAAGAATTACACGAAAATAAACGTGATACGGAAAATAATATTCATTCAGCTAAGAAAGAATTTATCCTTACAGATGTAAAAACATCTCCCGAGAGTAGAGGAGAACGTTATTACGAATATATTGAATAGCACAAATGAGTGAAAATTCATCTATCAAAGATACACTATATTCAAAAATCAATGCAATTGGGCAAGAAACTATTCACAAATTACTTTTAGAGAAAAAATATTCAGAATTATTTGAGCTAATATACACAAAAGCGTTACAATCCATTCATACAAAAATTGAGGAGGTAGAAAAAATGGGAATATTAGCAGAAAGTCTCACTCATTATTTATTCACAGAAATGTTAATTCCTAGCCAAAGAAAAATTTCTTATGAAAATATAGAGTTGGATATGATTATTCCAAATTTAGTTGAATTAAAGAAAAATCCTGATAATTCAATTTTAATATTTTTTGTTAAATCATCAAATAATAATATAATAAAACAAAGAATACAAGCAGTAAAAAAAATTCAAGAAGTTGATAAAAATATTTGGGTGATTTCTAAAGATAAAATCAATATTTCACAAAAAGTTTACAAAATTGAAAAAGAATCATTTTCTAGATTTTTAGACGATATACAAAATTTTACAGAATTAAAAAACATGAATAAATTAAATATCTTCAAATCCAAAATCTGAAACATTAACAAAACTTGGAAAATTATCTATATACATATCCAATTCAAAATTTTCATGGTAAGGAATTGTACAGTATACAAATTGGTTAGTAAGTTCTATAATCTGCTGTTTTAAATTAGACAATTTGTAACCGTCATGTTCTGTTTGGTTGATCACAAATCCTTTTAATTTTAACTGCATTTGTTTACAATGTTCATATGTTAGCAATGTATGATTAACAGTACCAATTTTAGATCCTGTAACAATTATTGTGTCAATATTAAGTTCAGAAATAAGATTTGAAACAAAATAATTTTGAGTTATAGGCGTCATTAGTCCCCCTATTCCTTCAACAATAAGTAAATCATGAGAAGAAAGTAACTTATGATATGCATCAATTACTTTCTTCAGGTTGATTTTCTGAGCAAGGATTTTGCACGCATCGTATGGGGAAGTTGGAATTTCAAAGAAATATGGATTGACTAAATCTACAGGATCATGAGAACCAGAATATTTCATTAAAATTTCGACATCCTCAGATATAGAATTAGAATTTTTTTTATAGCCAGACGCAAAAGGCTTCATAACACCAACATCAATATCTCTATCTCGAAGATTTTTTACAATACTAGCAGTAACACATGTTTTCCCAATGTCAGTATCAGTCCCCGCAACAAAAAGAGATTTCATTATAATTTTCCAGAAATTCCTTTAATTGTCTTTATCGTACCATCAATTAAAAAGTTCAAATCATTTTGGGATATAGCCAATGGGGGAACCAGCATTATGATATTACCAAGAGTTCGAAAATAAATTTGGTTTTTTCTTCCTTCTTCAAATACAATCTTATTTGTTGAAATATCAGATCCGTGAGTTAGTTTTGATTTATTGTTACTTAGCAACTCAATACCCATCACCATTCCTTTATGCCTGACATCCACAACTGAATCCAATTTAGAAATTTCGTTGATTCTTTTTTGAAAAACTTTAGATGTTTTTTGAATTTTAGTAATTAGATTATATTTTTCATATAATTCTAAATTTTTCAGAGATAACGCTGCAGATATTGGGTTACCTGTGTAAGTATGTCCATGAAAAAGATGTTTAATTTCAAAGAATTTTCCCAAAAATGAATCATATATTTTTTTAGTCGCTAATGTTGCGGCAAAAGTAAGATACCCACCAGTAAGCATTTTTCCAAATGAAACAATATCAGGAGTACAGTTTTGAGATTTATATTCAATCATTGACCCAAGCCTTCCAAATCCTGTAGCAATTTCATCAAGTACAAATAAAACATCATTTTTTTTACATATTTGACTAATCTTTTTCTGGAAATTTTTTGGATATATTATAACACCACCAGCCATCTGTGCACCGCTTTCCATGATAAATGCAGCAATTGAATGATCAGTCTCTAATTTTTTTTCAATTTTTGATAGACATTGTTGTTCAAATTCATCATGTGTCATATTTTTTGGAATTTTATTATTTTGTGGTACAGGAAATTGTATTGTAGAAAATAGTTTTGTCTTAAATTTAGAGAAAAATTCTGGTACATATCCTACTGACATTGCACCAAATGTATCACCATGATAACCATTTTCTAATGTGGCAATTTTGGTTTTATTATTTTTCCCAATATTTTTCCAGTATTGTAAGGCGATTTTAATAGCAATTTCCATGGCAGTTGAGCCATTATCAGAGAAAAAGACGCTATTCATATTATTATTCAATCTTAACAATTTCTTAGAAAGCTGTTCGGCTGGATAATTTGTTATATTGAATGAAGAACAATGCTGAAGAATTTTTGTCTGTTTAATTATTTCATTCACAAGTTCAGTTTTTGAATGGCCCCACACATTACACCACATACTAGCCACTCCATCAAGCATTTTTTTTCCAGTTGTATCATATAACCACATTCCTTTTGCAGAAACAATCTCAGGAAAATTATTCCATTCAGCCATCTGAGTGTTAGGATGCCAAAGAGTACCTTCTTTTTTCATATTAAACACACAAAATCATACTAATTAATGGTTAACCATAAGATTTGATTAAGTTAACGCTTATTTAGAGAAATTTTCACAATAAAACAATGAATGAAACACAAAAATTAATCAGTTTTTGTAAAGAACAAGTTATTGCTGGAAGAAATATCACAATAAAAAATGCCTCACTTTTATTTAATTTAGACAATTTTTTTTTAACACATCTATCAGATGCGGCAAATGAGATCACTAGACAGTTTCATGGTTCAAAAATTGATCTAGAACAATTAGCAAATATTAAAAAGAATTACTGTAGTGAAGATTGTTCTTTTTGTAGCCAATCAGCATTTTTTGATACAGGGATTGACAAGTATGAATTAATGTCACCAGAAGAAGTAGTAAAAGAGGCTACGAAAGCAAAGCAAACAGGAGCCGATTCATATTGCTTGGTTGCTGCATGGAAAGAACCCTCAAATGATGATTTTACTAAAGTTTGTAATATAATAAAGGAAGTTAATGATAAAGTTGGTATCTCAATTGAATGTAGTTTAGGATTTTTAACAACTGAACAGGCAATAACATTAAAGCAACTTGGTGTGATTAGATATAATCATAATCTAGAAACATCAAAATCTAAATTCCCAGATATATGTACTACTCACACATACCAAGATAGAGTTGACACACTAAATATTGCAAAGAATGCTGGATTAGAACTATGCACTGGAGGAATAATTGGAATGGGTGAAACAAAAAAACAACGTGAAGAATTAATCTTTGAAATTGCTTCATTTCAGCCTGAAGAAGTAACAATCAATTTATTGGTCCCAATTCCTGGTACACCACTAGAAATTCAAAAACCCATCAAAATTGAGGAAATTATACGTGTTTTTGCTACTCTTCGATTCCTTTTACCTAAATCTATAATCAAGATATCAGGTGGAAGAGAAGTAAATCTTGTGGATGATGGACAAAAACTGTTACTTAGCGGAGCTAATGGAATTATTAGTTCTGGATATTTAACAATGAATGGCAATTCACCAGAAAAAGACATAAAAATGCTCAAAAAGATCAATCTTGAAGTCTAGATTATCCTTCATAAATCAGCAGTTAGAATACATTAAAAGAAATAATCTCTATCGAAAAATGTATGATGTTAGAAACATCGGTCCAAATATTAGGGTAAATTCTAAAAAATTAATTAATCTTTGTTCTAATGATTATTTAGGAATAAAATCACCAAAAATATCTAGAAAACAAAATCAATCAAGCTCTAGATTAATTGCAGGTAATGATGAATCATTTAAAATTCTTGAATCCAAACTTGCAAAACACAAGTCACAAGATAGCGCATTGATTTTTCCAACAGGTTACATGGCAAATCTTGGAGTGATATCTTCACTTATTCAAAAAAATGATCATGTTTATAGTGATGAATTCAATCATGCCAGTCTTATTGAAGCATGTAAAATGACTGGAGCAAAAATCACAATTTTTAATCATAATAATATGTCTGATTTAAATTCCAAAATAAAGGCTGATTCCAAACGAAAATTTATCATCACAGAGGGGATTTTTAGTATGGATGGAGATTGTGCTGATTTAAAAATAATTTCAGAGATATCTGAAAAACATAATGCGATTACAATATTAGATGATGCACATGGAGATTTTATAATAGGAAAGAATGGTGGTGGTTCTGCAAATTATTTTGGTGTAGGAAAAAAAATTGATGTTTACACTAGTAGTCTCAGTAAAGGTCTTGGATCGTTTGGTGGATATATTGCATCACAAAAAAATGTGATTGATATATCTATAAACAAATCAAAGTCATTTATCTATACATCAGCACTTCCTTCATTATTTATTGATGATGCGATTAAACGATTTGATTCTAACAGGGAGGCCAGAAGAAAGTTGTTATGGGAGAATACTAATTATTTTTCAACTGGTCTAAAAAAAATTGGTTATGAAACTGAATCAAAATCACATATAATACCAATAATGATTGGAAAAGAAAAACAGGCAATAGAATTTGCAATATATCTTCGGAAAAATGGAATTTTTGTTCATCCTATAAGATACCCAACTGTACCAAAAAATAATGCACGTATACGAATTTCAATTACTGCATCATTAACAAAAAAACAAATGAAATTCTCATTAGATATATTTGATAAAGCAAGAAAAAAGTTCCATATAGGATAATTACCTATTTAGATCAAATCCTCCAAACATCGGAGAACCCATCAAAAAAGCTGCAATAACTATAATGGATAAAGCAATTCCTGCAATTATCAACCTATTATTCATATCAAAATTAAAAATTATCCAGTTAAAAAGTCATTCAATATCAATTATTAGAAACAAGCATAAAATATTGATAGAAACGTATTACTGTAAAAATTTACGCATGATGACAAATTTTTTGTAAAAAAAGTGATCCTTTTAGATCATTTTTTTTTAGTTAAGCTACAAAATTGATATTTTCTGACTGAATATTACTGGTATATTTAATGAAAAATTGGAATGATATTAAAAATGGTCTAAGTATGTCACAAAAAGTTCTAGATAAAGTTGTCAAACCAGAATCAGCATTAAAAAATAAAATATCCAACGCACAATCAGCATTACAAATTCAGATTTCTAAATTAGAAGGTACACATAAAAAATTACAGGATAATCATGATCGTATTTTTAACAAAATTGTTGATGCAAAGAAAGCAAGAGATGAATCAAAGGCTAGATCATATGCAATAGAATTACAGGAATTAAGAAAAATAAAAACAATGATAGGAAATGCAAAATTATCAATGGAGCAAATACAGCTCAGACTCAATACAGTTTCTGAGTTGGGTGATGTAGTAGTGACATTAAGTCCATGTATGTCACTCATAAAGGGATTGGCACCATCAATTTCTAGTCTAATGCCAGGAGTTAGTTCTTCATTACAAGATTTAACTGGAGTGTTAAATGATGTAATGACAACATCAACGTTTGATCCAGATTCAATTATATCAAATGATCATCTGGATCAAGATACTACAGCAATATTAGAGGAGGCACATGCTGTTATTGAAGGTGAAACAATATCTAAAATGCCTGAACCCCCAGCAATATTTACACAAA
>CAZDAA010000002.1:0-6740 GCA_964503555.1 uncultured Candidatus Nitrosopelagicus sp. | reverse complement strand
TAGTTTTTTTACTGATCTGACGAAGGGAATTTTTAATTCTAGAAATAGTCGGATAACTATAACCACGTCTACGATAATTTGCGATCATCATTTTCCAGTTCTTCAATCTCCATTGAGCCTGTTCAGGAGTGACTGAATGAATTTCTTTTTTCAATATGCTTTTTCTGCCTACTTTCAATACACCTGCATCTTTAGCTATCCAACGACTATTTGCAAATTTTAATCCAGAAATTATTTCATCTACAGGCATTTCTTTAAAATAATTTTTTAATTTTTTAGTTTGAGTGACTGTAGGTGTCTCAGATAATTTTAATTTAATATCAAATTCTTCCATAATCAAAGATGACTATTATTATTTAATAAAAATGAGATTAATTAGAATTCACAATCAAAAGAAAAATACAAGCGTAAATTAGCATATAGCCGTAAAGTAACCATTACAAATCATATTATGTACGGTAGAAATGAAAAATCCTGAAACGAATACTCCTACAGCAATAACAACAATTTTTTGTACAATTCTCATACAGTATTAGATCATAAATTACATATGAATTATGGTGCTAAACCATCAACTAGACTTAAATTAAACTTTCATTGAGATGAGTTAATTTGATGCCAGCACAGCAAGGTTATGATAGAGCAATTACAGTTTTTTCACCTGATGGTCGATTATATCAAGTTGAATATGCTATTGAAACTGTAAAAAGAGGTACATTAGCAATTGGAATTAAAACAAAGGATGGTATTATCATAGCAGCGGAAGAACGACCTAGAAAATTACAAATTGACGAATCACCACAAAAATTATTTCAAGTAGATCATCATATAGGAATAGCTGCAGCGGGATATATTCCAGATGCTAGAAATCAAGTGGATGATGCTAGGTTTTTCTCACAAAGTAACAAACTAGTATATGATGAACCTGTAGATGTTGAAACTGTTGCAAAACATTTAGCTGATCAAGCTCAACATTATACACAATATGCAGGTGTACGACCATTTGGTGTGGCATTAATTATTGGTGGAATTGACCAGCAAGGATCCTCATTATTTTTAACTGACCCAAGTGGAACATATATTCCCTATAATGCAGTTGCAATAGGATCTAATTCTGATAAAGTTACAGAATTTTTACGAAAAGAGTATAAAGATGATATCACTATCGATGATGCAAAAATTTTAGCGATAGCAGGTATAAATCAAGTTGCTGAAAACACTGAAGGTTCTAACTATATTAAAATGTCTCAGATAATAAATGACACAAAACATTTTAAGATATTATCTGACGAGGAAGTTGCAAAAATTGCACAAATTTCAAAGGAAAAATATGCAATAGAGCCAAAAAAATAACTGTGATTTTATAATAATATAATTGGAGAATGAATTTATCAATCGCTATACCTGATTCATTATTAGTTGATGAAGCAACTAAAATTGATAAAACAAAAAAGATTTCTATAATAGCACGTACATGTGCTATATTCAGAGTTCAGGAAATTTTTATTTATAGAGAAGGGAACGGACACAGAAATGATTCTACACTTATTTCAACACTTTTAAAATATTTAGAAACTCCGCAATTTTTTCGAAAAAAACTTTTCCCAAAAATGGATGCACTGAAATATGCTGGTGTTATGACTCCATTAAAAATTCCTAGTCATTTAGTCCCATCAGAACTAAAAATGGTTAAAGTTGGAGATGTGCGTGAAGGACTAATCATTCATTACAAAGGAGCAAAATTTTTGGATATTGGCATAAATCATCTTATTCCATATTTTGGAAAAGCAAAATACAATGTAAGGGTGATCGTACAAATAAAAACAATAAATCCAAAACTTACTGTCAAAGAAATAATAAAAGAAGAAATCAAAAAATATTGGGGATATAAAGTAAAGGAAAGGGCAAGTTTAATTTCTATTTTGAATGAATGGAATGGAAAAACTATTCTTACTTCAAGAAAAGGAAAAATCCCTACGAATACAGAAATAAAACAATATGTCAATGCTGAAAAACAAGTACTTGTGGTGTTTGGTTCACCGGAAAAGGGTGTTCATCAGATTCTTGGTTATAACATTAAAAAAGTTCAAAATTCTCATGTGTTAAATTTTTTTCCAAACCAAGCTACAGAAACTGTACGTTTTGAAGAAGCACTATTAGGAACATTATCGATACTAAATTTTATTGAGTCTAACAATACTTAATATAAAAAAAGAATTGATCTGTTTATAGATGGTAAAAAAGAGTTTTTTGATATTAGCAATGATTATTGGTCTTCTGGGTATTGGGCTAGGACTTTTTACAATGTTTTCATCTCTTACTGACATTTTTCTGATGTAGATTATATCAAAAATTCATTTTCCTTGTAAAATTTTAGTAGGTATATAATGGGGATAACAAATTTTTTTGTTAATCCATGGGACATAGAAAACATAGTCAACCACGTAGAGGCAGTTTAGCATATCTTCCTAGAGGTAGAGCTAAAAGCATGGAATGTCGGATCAGAAAATGGCCTAATATTGAATCTGATGAACCAAAATTGCTCGCACATGCTGGATTTAAGGCTGGATGCGTACAAATTGTCAGTATTGATGATCGTGAAAAAACACCTAATCATGGAAAACAACTTGTTAGTTTAGGTACAGTAATTGTAACACCACCTATAGTTATACTTGGTATAAGATGTTATTCAAAAAGTCAAACTGGTAAACATGTAAAATTTGATGTGTATGCAGATAATTTACCTAAACAAGTTTCTCGATTTTTTAAATTAAAAACAAACAAGGGTATTGAAAATGATGCTGGGATGTCATTACGTAATGTCAAGGAAGTATATGCAATTGTTGCTATTACACCACAAAATGCTGGTATTGAACAAAAAAAGCCGTATATTTTTGAAGCTGCAGTAAGAGGAGGTGACATAGAAAAACAATTTCTATTTGTAAAAGAACTTTTAGGAAAGGAAGTAAAAATTGATCAGATTTTTGAAGTTGGGACAACTGTTGATACTGCAGCAATTACTAAGGGTAAAGGCTGGGAAGGTCCTATCACACGATGGGGAGTAAAGAAAAAACAACATAAATCAAGAAAAAGTGTAAGAGAAGTTGGTTCTCTTGGTCCAATATCTCCCCAATATGTTATGTACACTGTTCCAAGAGCCGGACAACGTGGATTCCATCAAAGAATAGAATATGATAAAAGAATTATGATAATGAGTAACACAAATGATGCTGAATTTAAAATTAATCCAGATGGTGGGTTTAAGCATTTTGGAAATGTTAAGGGTGACTTTATAATATTACGTGGATCTGTTCCTGGTACATATAAACGACTAGTAAAACTAAGAACACAAATACGAAATGCTCCAGCAAAGATAACCAAACCAAACATATTGGAAGTTGTTGTTTGATGAAAGTTCCAATACTTACAACAGATGGAAAAAAAGATGGAGATATAGATTTACCACTTGTATTTTCAACTGAATTTAGAAAAGATTTAATTCATAAAGCATTTACAAATCTAAATTCTCATAAATTTCAACCGCAAGGAAGACACCCAACTGCTGGTATGGATGTAGTTGCAAGATCAAATGACCCTCCTACTGGTAGAGGACAATCAAGAATTGCAAAAATGCGTGGTGGAGGAGGCGGCCGTCAAGGTGAAGCTGGTGGTGTAGCATCTGTAAGAGGTGGTAGACAAGCACATCCACCTACTGCAAAAAAAGTAATTTTTAAAAAATTAAACCAGAAAGAAAATAAACTTGCATTATGTTCTGCAATTGCAGCAACAAAATCAAAGGAGATTATTGAGTCTAGAGGACATAAAACTAAAAACATATCTAATTTTCCGATGATTGTTTCAGATAAAATTGAATCAGTATTGAAAACTAATGAAATGGTTAAAATTTTAAACTCTTTAAATTTGCTCCAAGATATTGAACGATTAAAATCACGAAAACCACGTACAGGTAAATCTCTACTAAGAGGTAGAGGAACAAAAATTGGAAAAAGTGTTTTGTTTGTTGTTTCAAAAGCAGAAAAATTATCAAAAGCATGTAAAGGAATTCCTGGTGTTGATGTTCAAACAACAAAAAATTTAAGCGTTCTAGATTTAGCCCCAGGTGCAGATCCAATTAGATTAACCGTTTATTCAACTACTGCATTAAAAGAAATTGGTGAGATAAAATCTCCTCATTTAGAACTAATGGTGAGTATGAATTGAAAACAGAAACAGCAAATAAGATAATTCTTAATCCGTATATCACTGAAAAAACATTTGAGTTAGTTGAAAATGATGCAAAAATTTGTTTCATAGTAACAAACACATCTACAAAAGCCATGATATCAGAAGCAATTGAAACACTTTATCATGAAAAAGCCACCGACATAAATACAGCAAGAACGTTATATGGTAAGAAAGCCTTTGTACAATTTGAAACTATTGATAAAGCTAGAGATCTAGCAACTAAAATAGGAATGCTCTAATATGGTTCAAAAATTAAAACAACAAGAATGGTGATATTGATTGGTTAAAGAATTTGCTTATAATGGATTGACAGAAAAAGAGTTGAATAGTTTATCATTAGAAAAACTACTTGCTGTATTTCCTGCTAGAGCTAGAAGATCTTTAACTAGAGGAATTAATGATAATAAAAGAAAATTAATCAAAGAGATTAAGACTGCAAAAACAGATAAATCATCTACACCAATTAAAACACATATTCGCGATCTTATTATTCTACCATACATGGTAGGAGTTACTGTAAACGTTTTTTCTGGAAAAGAATTCATGCCTGTTAACATAACCACACAAATGGTTGGCCATTATCTTGGCGAATATGTTATCACAAATAAACGTGTAAACCATGGTGCACCGGGAGTCGGTGCATCAAGATCAAGTTTGTATGTTCCACTGAAGTGAGAAATATGGGTAGATTTTCATATGCATTTCAAGATTTTGATAAAACTAAACATGTTCGTGCAGCAATTAGGGAAAAAGGAATTTCTCATAAGCATGCACGTGAAATAGGAATATCACTTAAAGGACTATCAATTGAAAAGTCTCGTGACTATTTACTTAGTGTAATCAAGTTGGAACGAAGTATTCCTTTCAAACGTTATAAAAATCAAGTTGGTCATAAATCAGATCCTGGTACGATGTCAGGTAGATACCCACAAAAAGCTGCAACTGAAATTTTGAAATTATTAGATAATTTAGAATCAAATGCAGAATACAAAGGAATGGATTTAGACAGATTAAAAATAGTTAATGCTACTATACATAAAGGTAGGTTAGTAAAACGGTTTATTCCACGTGCACAAGGTAGGGCAACACCAAAAAATAATGTGTTAACACATATTGAACTGGTTGCTCAGGAGAAATAAAAATGACTCAGGTTAAGACTCTCATAAAAGATAATTATAATTTAATGCTTCTAAATGATTTTCTGAGAAAAGAAATTAAAGAAGCTGGATTTTCAAAAGTTGAAGTTGCTAAAACGCCTACTGGTACTAGAATAACTCTTTTTGTCACCAAACCTGGAATTGTTATCGGCAGAAAAGGAACTGGTATCAAGGAATTAACAAGTAGATTAGAAACAGATTTTCAATTAAAAAATCCACAAATTGCAGTTGAGGAGATAAAAAAACCAGAATTATCCCCGAATGTTATGTGCAATAGAATGGCGGCTCATATTCAACGTGGAACCGCATTTAGAAGAGTGACTATGTGGACATTACAACAAATTATGGAAAGTGGAGCTATGGGAGTACAAATTACAATTTCAGGTAAATTACGTGGTGATCGATCTGCATTTGAAAAGCATTCATTAGGAATTCTACCAAGAGCTGGTCATCATGCGGAGGTAGTTGTCGAAGAAGATATTGCACATGTAGAAACTCCCATGGGGTTAATTGGTATTAGAATCCGAATTGCACAAAAGGAGAAAATCATCCCTGAATTTGAATTAAAAGAAAAAATTACAAAGAAAAAATCTGATGCAAAGCCTGATGTAGAATCTGATGCAAAGCCTGATGTAGAATCTGATGCAAAGCCTGATGTAGAATCTGATGCAAAGTCTGAATCAGAAGAAATAGTAATTGAAGAAGAAAAAATCAAAAAAATGAAAGAAACGTTAGAAGAAGAGGAGGCGGAATTTAAATAATGGTTAAATTGGGTGCAAAAACAATAAGAGAATTAAACGAAAAAGATCTGCGTGATAAATTAGATGAGATGCGTTCTGAACTTTCAAAACTACGTGTTGAATCCAGTAAAGGTACATTACGAAAAGAAAGTGGTAAACTTAAACCAGTACGAAAAAATATTGCTAGAATGCTTACTAGAATTAACGAGTTGAATAAAGAATGATTACTTTAGAAAATTTAAAATTTCATGAGATGATTGGTATGCAAACAAAAATTATAAAATCAACAAACCCTCAATTAAATAATATTAAAGGACGTATTATTGATGAAACTAAATCAACTTTTGTTTTATCTACAACAAAAGGCCTGAAAACATTTCCAAAACAGCAAAATCAGTGGGAATTCCAATTAAATGGGGCAAAAATTACATTAAATGGGAAAATGATTTCAAAAAAACCAGAAGATAGGATAGGGATGAAAAAATGACTAAACCTACAAAAGCTAAGGCTAAACCTACAGAGGCTAAGGCTAAACCTACAGAGGCTAAGGCTAAACCTACAAAAGCTAAGGCACGAAATATTGGTTTGCCAGTTAACA
>CAZDAA010000001.1:0-24712 GCA_964503555.1 uncultured Candidatus Nitrosopelagicus sp. | reverse complement strand
CTTCCTTTAGATTGATACATTTTGCATAGCATCCACCTTCAAAATTAAATATCCCGTTATCAGCCCATCCATGCTCATCATCTCCAATCAGCATTCTTTCAGGATCAGCAGACAAACTTGTTTTCCCTGTACCTGACAAGCCAAAGAATAACACGGTGTCATTATCTTTTCCTATATTTGCTGAACAATGCATAGGAAAAATTCCCTTTGCCGGCATGATATAATTCATTACTGAAAACATGGCTTTTTTCATTTCACCCGCATAGTTTGTTGCACCAATCAGAACTATCTTTTTTGATAAATTGATTAGTATGAATGCGTTTGATCTTGTACCATGAATCTCAGGTATTGCGTCAAAGTCATTGATACACATTACAGTAAACTCGGGTTCATGGGATTGTAATTCAGCCTTCGAAGGACGAATAAATAATTGATGTACAAAAAGATTTTGCCAAGCATGGTCATTGATCACTCTAACTGATAATCTATTTTCAGGATCAGCACCAATAAAACCATCAAATATGAATAACTCCTTATTCTCAACAGATTTTTTCATACTTTCTAAAATTTTTTCAAATTTTTCAGATGGGAATTGCTTGTTTATTTTTCCCCAATCAACTGTGTTATGGGTTAATTCATCATAAATAATGAATCTGTCCTCAGGTGACCTACCTGTATACTTTCCAGTATTCACTGATAATGAACCGGTTGATGTGACAACACCCTCATTTTTTTGTACAGCCATTTCCACAAGTTTTTCTGCAGAATAATTTCTATGAATTTTTGATGGTTTTATGCCAAACTTTTCAATCTGAGAAGAAAATACTTCAGATATATTTTCACTCATACAAATCACCATTTATTAAAAATAAATTAGTCTTTGTGCACATGAGATTTGTTCGTGATGTATAACATTATTAATCTCTTTCTAAGTTCATGTTTTTTTTGATATAATTTAGGAAGATATTTATTTCAAAATTCAAGATCTCTCGATATGCCAATAAACAAGGAAAAATTAGCTCTTCGCGATCAACTTTCCAAAAGTACTCCAAAGTTCATAAGACCTGAAAGCTGGAGATATAAAAAATTAAAAACTACTTGGAGAAAACCAAAAGGAGTTGATAATCATCAGCGTAAACAAAAAAGTAGAGGCAGACCTGGTCTTCCTAAAGTAGGTTATCGTACTCCAAAGATAGCACGTGGATTACATCCATCCGGTTTTACAGATAATTTAGTTTATAATATTAATGATTTAGATAGCTTAAACCCAAAAGAAGATGCAGTAAGAATAGGACATAGTGTTGGAACAAAAAAACGAATAGTTATAGTAACTAAAGCATTAGAAGGGAAATTCAAAATATTAAATGCGAGAGTGAGTAGAGATGCCAGTAAATCTTAGTGCAAAAAAAAGACTAGTCTCAAGGATGACTGGGGTTGGCCTCAAGAGAATAAAATTTGATGTTGATCATCTTGATGATGTAGCTGATGCAATCACCAGACAACAAATTAGAAGTTTAATCACGGCCAATACCATTAGAATCAAACAAATTGTTGGTACGTCTAGAGGAAGAGCACAAGAAAAGAAAAACCAAAAAAAGAAGCGTGGTATGACACAAGGTTCTAAAAAGGGACGAAAAGGTGCTAGAGTAGGCAAGAAAGAAGTTTATGTAACAAAAGTCAGATCACTTCGTCGTAGACTCAAAATAGCCAAAGAAAGAAAAGAAATTACTAATAAGAATTTTTGGGAAATTTATAAAAAGATTAATGGAAACACAGTTAGAAATATTGCACATCTAAGAATGTTAATAGAAGAGATCAAAACAAAAGGAAAAGATTAGAAATAAAATTTTTCCTTATCAAAATCTATAATTTTTCCATCTTTGATTTTAATTCCTTCTTTCTCCAGCATTTTTAATTTTACTTTTTCACCATAACTATATCCCCCAATTTTACCATCCGACTTTACTACTCTGTGACATGGTATGATGACAGGATATGGATTCTTTTTCATAATTGTTCCAATAAACCTCTGTCCATTTTTTAAGCCTACAGCCTTTGCCAAATCACCATAAGTTGTAACTTTTCCTTTTGGAACTTGTAATAATTTTCTATAAACTTTGATGCTTATACTCAAAGTTTGATTATCTCCAAATCTGTGACTTCAAGCATTTCAAGAATTTTATGCTTATTTTTGCCCATCCCAGTCCAATCTAATAGTGCGGCAGTAGCACCTCTATTTCTTTCAATTATATGAGAAAACAGGGATTGATCTATTTCATCTAATGCATGTTTTGGAATTACTGTTCCGAGTGCATATTTGCCATGAATTAATTCATTAGTAAATTTATCAGAATAATGTGTTCCTCCAAAACATATTCCTGTAGGATATGATTTTTGATTTTGTTTCATTGTCTGTACAACGATCTGTGCCACTGAATTACAAAGATTTACATCATTCCATTCTTTTGGTGTAGTTCCTATTTCAATGAACAAAGTAGGTTTTTCTAATGAAGTCGGTCCGTGATGAGTTGCTTCAATTGTTATTTGAAATTTAGTAAATTGTTTTCTAGCATCATGTAAATTTTGAATGTATAATTTTTGAAGATTAGAGTATGGTATAGAAACTTGACGTTCATGACCACCAAAGTCAGCAGTAGAAAAATTACCAGTATTATGGCAAGTTAATGCTAGAACGCCTGATTCTGCTGCATGTTTTGATAAAAAAACATAACCGTCATAATCAAGTTTTTCTTCAATCCAATCAGCGGATATGGCTGGAGTTGATATAATTGCCAAATCAAAATATTCTCCTCTAAAAACATCCCCATCTTTGACTAAATCACGTGAAATAAAATTGGCCATATTACCACCTGCTGGATCATCAGCGTAGGCAACAAGTAAATCCATTAGATAAAAGATATATTGACACTCTATTAAGCACCAGCAAATGAAGTTTAACGCTAGACGTACCATATTAAATCTGAAAAATACTATAAAACTTACAAAAAAATCTGATAAGGAGGTATATCTTCAGCATCTCAGACTTGTGCTATTTGGAGTTGCGGCAGTAGGTACAATAGGATTTGGTATTCAGTTTATATTTTCTGTTTTTACATTTGGTAGATAAAATTGTCAGATACTGGACCCATAGATAAACAAAAACCAGAACCAACGTCTGGACAAGACTCTCTTGATGAATTACTAGCAGAGAAACCTAGATCACAAGAATCAGATATCGAAGAGAAAGAAAGTCAGATTGAGGAAGAAGCAAAAGTTCCAGCAGCTGAACCAGAATCTGGTGATCAGACTTCACATCTATTTGCAGTAAGAACTACGGGAGGACAAGAAAAAATTGTTATGAGATTATTAGAAGCCAAAATGAAGATGGATCAGAAAGATGAAGAAGCAATACAAAAAGCCAAAGAGGAGGGTAAAGAAATAAAAATCAAAGACAATACTTGGACAGATAAAGATTGGGAAAATGCAGACTTGGAAAATTCACTCTATGTCGACAAAGAATTTCCTAGGGTAAAAGATGTTCAAACAGTACTTTTGCTTGATGATTTGAAAGGATATGTGGTTCTCGAAGCACAAGATCCACCTTCGATGTTTAATGCAATTCAAGGAATTAGACATATTCGTGGTCAGCTAAGAGGTGAATTACAATATAGTGAGATCGACAGATACCTAATCAAAAAATCTACAGTTACGGAACTTTCAGTTGATAATACTGTAGAGATAATTGGTGGTCCGTTCAAAGGTATGAAAGCTACTGTTCAAAGAGTAGATAAAGAGAAAGAAGAAGCTGTTGTTATTTTATTAGATGCGCCTTATCAATTACCGGTAACTGTGGATGCTAACCATCTGAAAAAGGTTTTATCATAGCAAGGATTAAATTTTCAAAAATTGGTGTCATATTATGGGAGATAAACAAACAATATCATCATTGGTTACTGGTGGAGAAGCTTCTGCTGGTCCACCATTGGGTCCAGCGTTAGGTCCTATGGGAGTAAATATTATGGAAGTCATTAATGCTATCAATGAAAAAACCAAAGAATTCCAAGGAATGAAGATACCAGTTAGTGTTATTGTAGACACAGAATCTAAGAAATGGGAAATTGAAGTAGGAATTCCATCAGCATCTGCATTAATACTAAAGGAGGCTGGTATACAAAAAGGCTCAGGAACATCTGGAACTGAATGGGTTGGAGAAGTTTCTGCAGATATGATTACCAAGATAGCTAATGTAAAGTTAGAATCATCATATGCTAGCTCTCTAAAATCTGTTGCAAAGCAGATTGTTGGTACATGTCAGACTCTAGGAATCAAAATTGAAGGTAAAACCCCAAAAGAATTTACTTCCGAAATTAATGAAGGAAAATGGAATAGTAAATTCGAATAAGATGGAAGTTTTTTCGTTCTATTAGATTATTATATTTTAGTATCATTTATGAGATAAAACGGGTCTTTGTCTGTCTTTTGTAATTCCACAAAAGTTTCAGTGTTTTGTATACCGTCAATTTTTCCAATTTTATCTATTACAACCATATGTAATTCCTCAAGATCTTTAGTATGAACTTGCATCATGATATCAAATCTTCCTGTAACCTCTGAGATAGAAACTATTGCAGAAACATCCATTAATTTTTTATGAATCTCTGCCTTGAGTTTTGGATCTCGATTTATACCAACTGTAGCTTTAACATTAATTCCCAATAAGGAGTCATCAATGTCAATCGTAAATTTCTTGATTAATTTTCTTCTCTCTAATCGTTTAATTCTACTATACAAAACAGATGCATTACTTCCAAGTTTTTTTGAAAGTAGGGGGACTGTAATATGTCCATCTTTGGTTAATTCAAAAAGTATCTTCAGATCTAATTCATCAAGCCCATGCAATAATGACAAAATGAATGTATTATGGTAATAAATGTAGATTTTACTAGATTTAACTAGATTATCTCTAAACGATTTTAAATGGGTTTTTTAAAAAAAATCCATGGTTACAGAATCTCAACTCGTAGAATTGATCAAACAGGCTAAAGAGAATGGTAAAGAACGCAAATTCAAGCAATCTCTAGAAATGATAATGGTGTTTAAGGATGTGGATGTAAAAAAAGGATTTGCTATTAATGAGACGATCCAGTTACCTCAAAAAATGGGTGATGCAGCACAGGTTTGTATAATAGCATCTGGAGATATGGGAGTTAAAGCAAAGAATGCAAATGCTGACAGAATAATTAATGAAGATGAATTAACAAAACTTGGTGCGGATAAACGAGAATCAAGAAAGGTAATTAACAAATATGATTTCTTTTTGGCAGATACTAAGCTAATGCCTACTGTAGGTAAAGTGTTAGGACAGCTTTTAGGACCTAGAGGTAAAATGCCTACACCAGTTCCATTTAATGCTCCAATTGAATCATTTTTAGAACGATTCAAATCATCCATCAGAATTCGTGTAAAGAACTCTTTATCCCTATCATGTAAAATTGGAGAAGAAGATATGGATGAACAACATATTGCAGCAAATGCAAATACAATTACTAATGCAGTAGAAAAAAAACTTCCAAATGGAGATAAAAATATCAAAAAAATAATGATTAAAACTACAATGGGAAAAGCAGTAAAACTAGAACAGGTGAAAAAATAAAATTGCATGAGAATAGAACCAAATTTCCAAAAAAGAAAACGCAGATGTATCAAATGATGGAGGAGCTGCCAAAAAAATATAATGTAACTGCATTAGTACGAATGGAAAAAGTACGAGCATCTCAATTATTACCTTTAAGGAAAAAACTCAAAGGAGAAGTAGAAATTATTAGTATTAAGGATAAAATTGCACAAAAAGCATTTGAGAAATTAGATATTTCTGGCATTAAAAAACTGAAAGAAAATCTTACTGGTCAATGTCTTTTCATGTTTACAAACATGTCTCCATTCAAGCTAAATGTTTTACTTGGTAAAAACAAAATAATGCTTGCAGCCAGAGGAGGTGATGTTGCAAGTATGGATGTTGTTGTTCCACCAAAAAACACAGGAATAGCCCCAGGTCCTATGCTAACTGAGTTCAAGGAAAATAAAATTCCTACCAAAATTGATCAGGGAACAATTTGGATTCTAAAAGAAACAACACCTATAAAAAAAGGTGAAGTCATATCAACCAAATTAGCAGCGTTATTAGGAAAATTAGATATTAAACCAATTGAAGCTGGAATAGTTTTAAACTCTGCACTATCTGAAGGTGTTCTATTTACTGAAAACGAGCTTGTTGTGGATGTAGATTTATTCAGAAAACAGATTTCAGAAGCGCATCAAAATGCTGTATCATTATCAATTGAAGCAGCGTATATTACAAATGAAAACATTGAACAAATTTTAGCAAAGGCATCTCAATCTGCACGTTCTGTTTCATTAGAAATAGGATATATGACAGATGATAATAAGGAACAGATAATTCAAAAGGCTGATGGTCATGCTAAAAGTGTTGTATCTAAGACAAAAGGCTACACGCCAACCTAATCATAACGACTTTTAACTCTGGGTAAATTCCAATTATATTTCATTGCTACTAGTCGTAATACAGTTGTTATTACCATCCCGATAATAGTTGCTGCATAAATTTCATTAGTGATTAATAGGGTTACATAAAACAAAACTGCGCCTATAAAACTGGCCGATGCATACAATTCCTTTACAAAAACAATTGGTGTTTGATTTACAAAGATGTCTCTCAAAATTCCACCTCCTATAGCAGTCAACATTCCAGATAATACTATGACAAGAAAATTCATGCCTACTAAATTATAAGCAAATGTTGCCCCAATCACAGTAAAAATACCAAGACCAAGAGCATCAAATTTTAGAAAAATATTCCAGTGCTGTCGCAATTTTGAATGCAAGAAAAATAATACTACCGCTGAAATTATAGTGATGATTACATAAACAGGATCTACCAAAGAGTTTGGAAGTGTTTTACCTAATATGATATCACGTATAGTCCCTCCAGCAACACCAGTAATTGTTGCAAGAATTATTATTCCAACAATGTCAGCTTTATGTTCAATTGCTTTGAATGCACCAGTAACCGCAAAAGCCATGGTTCCAAATAAATCTAAAATATAGATGAAGAATTCTGGAGTAGTGGAAAGATCTACCAATAATCAGTGTATTATAATCAAGTAAATAACGTTAAATGTTTTTTAAGATTGAAATTAGATAATTCTAACCGAATAAAGATGACAAGCCTTCCATTGCTTTCTCTTCAGATTTAGCACTTGCTGCTTCGTCTTTTTTCTTTTCTTCTTTCTTACCTTCTCCACCTTCTGCTGGAGCTGCTGCTGCTGGAGCTGCTGCTGCTACTGGAGCTGCTTTTATGGCTTCCTCAATATCTACATCAGCCAAAGATGCTACAAGTGATTTAACTTGTGCCTCATTTACTTCTACACCTGATGCCTTTACTACTGAAGTAATATTTTCTTCAGTCACATCTTTCTTCAGTTTGTGAAGCATTAATGCAGCGTAAACATATTCCATATTAGATTTTTTTTTAGTGTATAATATAAAACTATGGAGGACTATAATCAGTTTTTATTTAATTCAGGATTTTGAGACTTCTGCATATTGCATAAAGCGTTCTTTTTAGATTCTTATCAAATAATGTATCCATTCGTTGTTTTACAATCCGTTTTGCTTCATCTCTTTCAGAACCAGGTGGCAAAGAAAGTACATTATTCAATAATTCAGAAAATGATTCACGTACCCATCCATCTAAAGTTAAGAAGACATTTGGAGGAATTTCCAAAAGCTGTGATTCGTTGAGATCTATAACACCAGTATAATTTTCATATTCTATACGATAAATCAATGCGTGTATACAATTATCAGGGTTCGGATTTTTTAGAATTTCAATAGATCGTTGGCCTGCCTTACCCTGCTCTACTTTGTTCTTCAGCCCAATGGGATTCACAATAATTCCATTAATACCTATTTTTTTACCATCCATTCCAGTAATTGCACCAACAATAAAATCATTATATTTTCCATTAGATTGAGTGGCGAAAACAAATGCCCCTTCCTTGAGACCTTTTTTCTTTATTCCCAACATAGGGTTGGTTTGAAAACTATTCTATTTAATTTATTGTAATCGACAATTCTTAATATCGGTCAACCAGAATATTTTGGATGGATAAAAAAGAAATACTTTCAAAATTTTCAACTGATCCTGACAGATACTATAAAGTAAAATTATTTGAAGACGTTGGATTTGAGCGCAAATCATGTAAAACATGTAAGAGATTCTATTGGACATTAGATCAAAGTCGTATAAACTGTCCTGATCATTCTAGTGATACATATTCATTTATTGGCAATCCACCAACAAACAAACGGTTCGATTATACACAAGCATGGAAAGAGGTTGAATCATTTTTTGTAAAAAATAATCATACATCTGTAAATAGATATCCTGTTGTATGTAGGTGGCGTGATGACTTGTATTTCACAATTGCATCGATTGTGGATTTTCAGAGAGTTATGGGAAGTAAAGTTATCTTTGAGTTTCCTGCAAATCCACTTGTAGTCCCACAGACATGCCTTCGATTCAAAGATTTAGAAAATGTTGGGATTACAGGAAGACACTTCTCATCATTTTGTATGATTGGACAGCATAGTATACCAAACAATAATGGATATTGGAAAGATGAATGCGTCAGTCTTGACTTCGGCTTACTAACAAAACAATTTGGAATTGATAAAAATGAAATTGTTTTTGTTGAAGATGTATGGGAAGGTGGTGGTTCATTTGGTTCTTCATTAGAATATTTTGTTCAAGGATTAGAACTTGGTAATGCTGTATTCACTGAATTTCAAGGTAATTTATCAAACTACAAAACATTAGATCAACGCATAATTGACATGGGAGCAGGATTAGAAAGATTTGCATGGATAACAATGGGAACTCCTACTGCATACGATTGTTGTTTTGGACCAATAACTAAAAATCTAATTCAACAGATGGGAATTGAAACGGATTCTAATATTTTGGTTCCATATTTTACAGAAATCGCAAAGAATTTTGAAATATATGAAGATTTGACTCTAGTTAGAAAGAACGCAATAAAAAATTCTGGTTTGTCTGATGAACAAATACGTAAAATTGTTACCCCGCTAGAAGGAATTTACCTTATAATTGACCATGTTCGGACATTAATTTTTGCCATATCTGATGGAGCATTACCAAGTAATGTTGGTGGAGGATACAACCTTAGAATAATGCTACGAAGAATTATCTCAACTATGAATAGATTGTCGCTACAATTTGACATAAATGAGATCATTGACACACAGATTGACTACTTGAAGGATACGTATCCTGAACTCGAAAAAACACGTAATGATGTAAAAGAAATCATTCGTATTGAATCTGAAAGATATGATAATTCAAAGCAAAGAATGCAAAAAATTGCTACTAACTTGAACAAAGATCCAACAGTTGATGACTTAATCAGACTATACGAATCCGATGGAGTCACACCAGATTATCTAAAAGAAATCAAAGTTATATCAGAAATT
Organism: uncultured Candidatus Nitrosopelagicus sp.; assembly: GCA_964503555.1. Lineage (GTDB taxonomy): Archaea > Thermoproteota > Nitrososphaeria > Nitrososphaerales > Nitrosopumilaceae > Nitrosopelagicus. The sequence goes on along the minus strand of CAZDAA010000001.1, from coordinate 15,139 downwards.
CCGTCTACATTTTATAGCAAACTTTCAGAGTTACATCAGGGTAAAAAGCAAAAAGAACATCTAAACCTACCATTAGAAAATATTTCAGATACTGAACTTTTGTTTTATTCAGACGACCCAAAAGAATTTGATGCCAAAGTTTTGAAATCATTTGATAATTATGTTGTATTAGACAAAACATCATTTTATGCGAGAGGAGGTGGTCAAGAACCAGATCATGGGAAGATTGATAATTATGAAGTTGTAGATGTGACAAAACATGGAGATATTATAGTTCATGAATTAAAAGGTGGAATTCCAAAACAAGGTGAAACAGTCTCCTGTATCGTAAATTCAACTAGAAGAGATAGAATAACAAAAAATCATACTAGTACTCATGTAATTAATACATCAGCAAGAAGTGTATTAGGCTCATGGGTATGGCAACATTCAGCTTTCAAAGACGAGGATCATGCAAGATTAGATATTACACATCATTCCGCACTAACAAATGAAGAAGTCTTACAGATAGAACAAGCTGCAAATTCAATTATTGAGCAAAATATACCAGTAAAAATTGAAAATTTTGACAGAGGAACTGCAGAACAAAAATATGGATTTAGGATTTATCAGGGTGGAGTTGTTCCAGTAAAATCAGTACGTATTGTATCTATTGGAGATTTAGATATAGAAGCATGTGGAGGGACACATGTCAAAAAAACATCTGAAATAGAACAAGTAAAAATTACAAAAACAAAAAGAATTCAAGATGGAGTTGTGAGAATTGAATTTGTTTCAGGTGATACTGCAAAAGAATTTGCGCTAAAAAAACAACAAGATGTTGAGAGCGAACAAGAAGAAGAAAAAATCAAAGAACTGCAAAAAGAGAAAAGGTTTGAGAGGAAACAGATGGATAGAGAAAAAATTCCAAAAATAATAGAAGCTTTTTCTCAATGTGCACAAGGAATTACTACTATTGATGATATCATAATGGAAATCACCGAGTCAACCAGGCCAAATTTCTGTTATTCTACTAGTGATGATTATAATGATGATTTTCATATTAGATTAGGAGAAAAACTGTCTAAGAAAGACCCAAATCTAGTATATTGTGGATTATTCAACGAAGGAGAAAAAGTTCGAATAATAGTCTATTGTGGAGATCAAATTTCAAAAAATAAGAAAGCTGGAGATATTGTGAAAAGTGTATCAGAAATACTTGGTGGTGCAGGTGGAGGAACCCCAAAATTTGCACAAGGAGGTGGAAATGACAAATCTAAAAAAGAAGATTCAATTAAAAAAGCGAAATCAATGGTTTTGGGATAGGTGAATATGATGGATATAAATTGGAATTCAATTGACGCGAAATGGCAAAACAAATGGGCAGAAAATAATGATCATGATGTTGACCCAAATGAAAAAGAAAAAAAATTCATAACTGTAGCGTATCCTTATCCAAACTCACCTCAACATATTGGTCATGGTAGAACTTACACAATTACAGATGTCCATTCAAGATATCTAAGAATGAAAGGATTCAATGTACTATTTCCAATGGGATTTCATTATACGGGAACTCCAATTCTTGGTATGTCAAAACGAGTACAAGCAAATGATACTGAGTTAATTGATGCATTCAGAACTTTGTATAATGTTCCGGAAGATAAAATCAAAGATTTTATTGATCCAGTAAAGATTGCCGATTATTTTCATGGGGAAATTAAGGCTGGTATGATCGAAATGGGATATTCCATTGATTGGAGAAGAGAATTTACAACAATAATTCCTGCATATCAAAAATTCATTGAATGGCAATTTAGAACACTAAAACAAAATAATCTAATTGTTCAAGGAAATCATCCAGTTGGATGGTGTCCTAATGATCAAAACCCAGTCTCACAGCATGATACACTAGGTGATGTTGAACCTGATTTTACAGAATATATTATAATGAAATTCAGTATAGGAGATGAAATAATTCCTATTGCAACATTACGTCCAGAAACATTATTTGGAGTTACAAATCTTTGGATAAATCCTGAGATAGTTTATAAAAAAACAAAAGTAAATGGTGAGACATGGATCATAAGTTCTGAATGTGCACACAAACTTTCATTTTTGGATAAAACTATAGAAATTATTGGTGATGTTAAAGGCTCTGAATTCATTGGTAAAAATGTAAAAAGTCCAATCAGTACAGAAGAATTTTTGATTTTACCTGCATCATTTGTGTCTGCAACTACAGGAACAGGTATTGTAATGTCGGTCCCTGCACATGCCCCATATGATTACCAAGCGTTAGAAGACATCAAAAATGGAAATACAAAGGATGTACCAGAATCCATACGTGATCAGGTAAAAGCGATTAATCCTATCACGATAATCACGACAGAAGGTTTTGGAGAAGTTCCCGCAGAAGATGTTATCAAAAGAATGAATATTACAAATCAAAATGATCCAAAATTAGAGAATGCAACCAAGGAGATTTACTCAAAAGAATACTATGAAGGAAAATTAAATCAAAATACAGACAAATTTTCAGGAAAAAGGGTTTCATTTGTGAAAGATGAAATCAAAGAATGGTTTTCAAAATCTGGTAAATCAGACATCATTTTAGAGTTAACAAATGCGCCAGTAAAATGTAGATGCGGTAGTGAATGTGTAGTAAAAATGCTAAACAATCAATGGTTTCTCGATTATGGGAATAAAGAATGGAAGGAAAAAGCACATAATTGTTTTGAATCTATGAGTATTTTACCAAATGAAATCCGTACTGAATTTTTTAATGTTTTAGATTGGCTTAGAGAACGCGCATGTGCTAGACAACATGGATTAGGAACACGTGTACCATGGGATAAGGACTGGTTAGTAGAAAGTCTTGCAGATTCTGTAATCTATATGGCATTTTATATAATTTCAAAATTTGTTAATGCAAAAGAAATTTTGGCTGAAAATATGTCAGATGAATTCTTTGACTATGTATTTTATGAAAAAGGAAATTCAGATGGTGTTGCACAAAAAATGCAGATTACAGTAGAAAAACTTGATGAGATAAGGAAAGAATTTTTGTATTTTTACCCTGTTGATTCAAGACATTCTGGAAGAGATTTGGTGCCAAACCATCTAACATTTTTTGTATTAAACCATGTGGTGTTATTTCCAAAAGAAAATTGGCCGAAGGAGATCGTTGTAAATGGCTCAGTTCTGATGGATGGAAAAAAAATGTCAAAATCTATGGGAAACATCATACCATTACGTGATGCGATTAAAAAATATGGTGCGGACCCAATTAGGCTTTCAATTCTAATTTCAGCTGAATTATTACAAGATGCTGACTTTAATATTGAATCAGTCTCTGGAATCAAAAATAAGTTGGAGGCAATGCTTGAAGAATGTAAAAAATTAAAGAAATCTGAGTGTGCTGATTTAGAACCGGAGGATGTCTGGATTCAAAGTCGGCTATCAAATTTGATTTCAGAGGTAACTGAATCAATGGATAAAATGCGCTTTCGTGAAGCACTCCATCATGTAGTTTATGAATTCGACTCTGAACTTCAATGGTTCTTGAAAAGAGTCAAGGCAAAAAAAAGAGAAAATGTTGCTGGAATCATGTATAAAATATTGTCAGTACGTGTTGCCATGCTTTCACCGTTTGCACCACATATTGCAGAAGAAATGTGGGAACAACTTGGAAATACAAAAATGGTATCAAAATCTACATGGCCCATCCCAGAAATACAAGATAACAATACAACAGTACTAACTGAGAGTTTACTAAGTTCTACAATGAATGATATTGCAAATATAATCAAAGTGACAAAAATCTCTCCAAAAAGAATTGTAATTTATACAGCCGACTCTTGGAAATCAAAGGCATACCATCAAATTCTAAAGAATGTTAATTCTGGGCAAACAGACATTGGAATGTTAATCAAAGAATTAATTGCGAACAAGGATACAGAGCAGATAAAAAAAGATCCAGATTTTGTGAAAAAAACTCTTAAGGATATTCTATCAGAGCCAACGAAACTTAGAGATGCTAAAATGGTTGCTGGAGAAATTGATGAGAATGCATCAATTTCATCAGAGCTTACATCTCTAATTGAAAATGATTATGGAATTAAATTACAGGTATTTTCTGAAGATGATCAAGACAAATATGATCCAAAAAACAAAGCACGTATGGCTAGACCTTACAAACCAGCAATTTTAATCGAATAAAACTAGAATTGTATTTATTGGGTAATATCTATGTAAAAATCAAATGAAGATTGCAGTTGTTGGAATAGGTGTGGCTGGTAGTTATCTTCTTTCCAGACTCAAAAAAGATCATGAGGTTATAGGATATGAAAGAATGACTCAAGAAAATCACGATTCAATTTGTGCATGGGGAACAATAAAAAGTACTATGAGTAAACTCTGCTCAAAATCTGATATTGATTTTGAGAAACATATCATTCATGATGGAAAAAATCTATACATAGACATGAATAACCAACAAAGATTTGACATAAAATTGAAGGGACTATGTACATATGATAAAATTGGGTTGATTAATGATATGGCAGAAGGTTGTAAGGTTCACTATGGTGTAGAGCCAAAACTGGAAGACATGGAAAAAGAATTTGATCTGATAATTGATGCGACTGGATTTTATCGACCATATCTTCCAAAAATCAAAAAAGACTTCTTCCTACCTACATATCAATATAAAATATTATTTGAAAATGAAGTTCCTCTTGATGATTTTTATGTGAAACCATTTCCAGGTATGACTGGTTACTTTTGGTATTTTCCATTAGGAAAAAAAATGGCCCACATAGGAGCTGGTGATTATAAAAAACAACATGTTCAGCAAACCAATGAATTTTTAAAAAAATATGGTGGAAAGATTGTCAAAACGGTGGGGCGACCTATACGTCTAGCAACTCCTGATTTATGTGAACCATTTTACCATGGTAAAGTAGTAGGAGTCGGTGAATCAATTGGGACCGTATATCCATTATTGGGTGAGGGTATTATACCTAGTATGGTTTGTGCAGATTTGTTTGTCAAAAATATAGGAAATAATGAACAGTATAGAAAAGATGTTCTAAAGTATTTTTCAGTTTATGCTAAAGTACTTCATTTTATTAAGACAAAAATGAAGGGAGAGTTCAGTGCAATGAAACAACTTGGCGAGTTATTCAAAATATACAGGTATATGAAGAAGAATGAAGAAAGATTTGGGATGGAAATTCATATGCGAGATTTGATGAAAGTTGCAAAAGCCTAGCCTAAACTGATTGAGCCTAACCCTTCACGCGTAGTTTGGTTAGATTTTATATTATAATTATATATTATTTCAGAATATTCTTGTAAAATTTCTTTCATTGGATTAATTGAATCGTCTAGATAAAAACCTGGGCAATCACCAGTAAACTGGAAAGTAGCATGAACTCTTGCACTGCCTTTATCATTTTGTAACCATGTTGAAAATGGGTATAGATAACAAACTCCAGGTCTAGTTGGATGAATGTTACAAGCACCTTCTTCATCTAGAAATCTACATTTTATATGAGTACCATCATCCGCTTCTGTTTCATCTTCCTTTCGCTTCAAATTAATACCAGTTAATGTGGTAAAGCCACCTCCAGGACTTGGTTCCTGCCAAGTAGCTATCACTGTTTCATTTTTTATGAAATCAGATGTTTTTTGATATTTCATTCCAGTTCCAATTGTTATCAAATCATCAGAAGTCAAAGGAAGTCTACCTTGCCTACTACAGCAATTTGAACAATCTGGCCAATAACATTTCCAAAGTATGAATTTTTTAATTTTGTTTAGAAATGGAATATGAAATATAACATCTTTCACTTTTATGGAATTTTCGGATATATCATCACGCTTTCCCAAATGAAAATCTTTTATGATTGGGTCTATATCCCAATCTTTTTCTAAAAGTTCTAATGATTTTGCAATCTCGCTCTGGGACACGAATTATAATAGTGCAAAATCATATTATTAATGTTGAGAGAAAAAGGCAAGTATGCAACATCTACCCAAAATAGAAGGACTGTCTGGCACAAAATCATATGGCCATTAATCTTAGAACTTGATGATGTAGTATTCAGCCTTAAACAATATCAGAAAAAACGTGACGAAATATGCAATAAAGAGAATTTAAAAATCTCAGAGATGTCGCGTGGATTAGTATCATTATTACAAAAAGGAATAATCCTCAAAGAAAGTGACATGTATTCGATTCATTACAGATTAATTCCTTACATGAGAGTCAAAGCAGAATGCGATTATTCAACTGCAATGAATGAAGTTAGAATGAAATAATTATATTCTAATATTTTACAAATGCTCTTGTAGCCCGGTAGTGTAGTGGCAAGCATAGGGGCCCCTGGAGCCTTTGACCTCGGTTCGAGTCCGGGCCGGGCTATTGGTTTAATTATCTAGATGCTTGTGCAATACGTTCTAATTCGTTTCTTTTCTTAACAGATGGGGATGTAGGATCATTGTTTGCTGCAAGAATTAGATGCTCAGCTAAATATTCTTCAATTGGTTTTGGGTTAGAAAATGTAGCTTCTTTAACTCCATCTGCAATAAATCGTAATGCCAGATCAACTCTTCTTATTGGCGCCACATCAACTGATACATGGTATACTGTTCCACCGTAGACAATTCTAGTAGTGTCTTCATTTGGTGCTGAGTTTTCTACTGCACGAACTAAAACCTCAATTGGGTTTTTTCCTGTTTTTAGATGAATTATTTCAAAAGTAGTCTTAACAACATTAAATGAATGATCTTTTTTTCCAGCCATTCTACCCGTATTTTTTGAATATTTTTTGCCAAAATGCATTAACTTGTTTACCAATCGTTCAACTATGTTAACATCAGCCTTGTTGAATCGTCTTAGTGCAGATCGTCCAAAATCTATTGGAAGTATTGATGGTTTAAGACATATAGCATTTTTTAGACCTGAATCTTTGATTTCAATTGCTGATAAATCCCATCTTCTAAAAAGTAACATTTTTTGTTCAGTCATTTTTTTATCTTCTCGGTTTTTCTTTCTTTCCTGTTACCAACTGCCTTAATGATGTTCCATTTACTTTGAAAACTTTGTATCGTACACCAGGAATATCACCCATAGCACCACCTTGAGTAGCACCCATACCTTCAAGATGTACCTCATCATGCTCATCAATGAAGTTCATTGCACCGTCTCGTGGCAAAAATGCAGTAACTGATTTTCCATTTTTAATTAATTGCACACGAACACATTTTCTAACTGCAGAGTTTGGCTGCTTTGCTTCTACACCAACTTTTTCTAAAACAATTGCCCTTGCTTGTGGAGCACCAGCTAAAGGATTTGATTTTTTATCCAAACCCAGTTCTCTGCGTTTGTATCTAGATATAGACCAACGCTGACGTTTCTTCTTTTCTTTTAGCACACGACCAGCAAATAATCCAAGCGGTGATTTAGCCAAATATTACACCTCAAGTTGTGTCATTTCTTGACTGTTTATCATAACAGTTGAAATATTAAAATATCTTTTAGCTAGCAATCTAGCCTTTTCCGCATTACGTCCTTCACGTCCAACCACTATCCCTTTTTTTCCAGGCTCAACAAAGACTACAGCGTGTAATGAACCATCAGGTTTTGTATTTAATTTTATTTCACTGATTAATTTTTCATTCAATATATTTTTCAAAAATTTTATTGGTTCCTCATTATATTCAATTAATTCTACGTTTCGTTTTAGAATATTTTGAAGTGATTTTATATTAGAACCTCCTTTACCTATAGCAAGTCCCATTTTGCCCTCGTTTACAACAAAAATTAATCTATCCTGTTTTTCATCATCTAAGCAATCACGTGCAGAAGATTTTGTAACATTTTGAAAAAGCGAGATGAAACGCATTTGTTCTGTAGTTAATTTTATCGAGTTTGTCATTGTTTATCTTTTAGATGGACTGTTTTTCTATCTCTTTTAAACGTAGATAATAATCTTTTTCTTGTAAAATCATTTTGTTTCAGATTCTTTTAAAATTGCCTGTATATTTGTGTTAGACAATGATTTCAGTGAAATTGTTGACACTCTAAATTGTAATCCACAGAGTTTTCCTAGCATAATTGATGTTCCTTCAAAATGTAGTAAGGGTATATTTTCCTTTTTTGTATTGTCTTCTATTTGTTGGATAGTAGAAGAAGGAATAGATTTGGAGATTATAACCAATTTGCTTGATTTTATAGAAGATATTACTTGTTTTGTTCCAATTACATGATTATCTTCTTTTATTGCGTCTTTGAGAGTTTTTTCTAAAAGTTTTGCCATCGTTATACCTTCTTGTTTGTCTGTTTTATTATCCCTTTATAGATTTATACCAAAATAATATTCTGTTTTTTATAATTATGTTTTAGTTGCAGATTGCATATAGATGTCCACAGTACCACTACCAATAGGTATTTGGCTTCCAACAATAACGTTTTCAGTAATTCCTTTTAATTCTTCCACTTGTCCTAGTCTAGCAGCAGCAGCAATTGTTGGTACAGTAATCTCAAAAGCTGCTCTAGCAAGAACACTATCCTTTGTACCTGCTATTCCATGACGGCCAATTTGTTGTAGATATCCTTTATGACACATAAGATCAGATACCAACATAAGATACCGTGTGTCTACTTCTAAGCCTTGATTTTCAAGTGTAAATTTCAATTCGTTGATTAGAGCATTTCTTGCTGCTTCTATACCTAAGGTTTCCGCAATTTCAAACACATTATTTGTTCTAATATTATTTTTATCAATTCCTTTGACATGTAATATTTTTGCCACATTTGAACCAGTTGTCTGAATAATCCACTCACCATTATCATGTTTGAGGGTAACACGTTCAATATCAGCTACTCCTCTTACAGTTGCTTTTAACACTTTATTTTTTATCGTATTAACAGTTATGGCATCTGATTCTTCAATTAGTTTCAGAATTATAGTATTTTTACTAAATTCGAGTGTGAATTTTTTATTTGATTCTAATAGACTTGTGACCTGCTCAAGTGTTACATGTCTAGTTTCTAGTTTCTTCATATCAAATTCAAGTTTTATTTCAGTTGCATGATCAGATATTGTTCTTATAACCAAATCAGATATTTTTGTTTCTTTGATATCACGAGCTACTTCAACTGCCTTTTCTTGAGAAACTTTTGAATCTTTATCTAGATATATGTCCATAGATGGAGTGGCAGGTTTTTTACGTGCATCTACTAATTCAATGATTCTTGGTAAACCAAGTGTTACGTTCTTTTCAGCAATTCCTGCAGTATGGAATGTTCTTAATGTCATTTGTGTTCCTGGCTCACCAATTGATTGTGCAGTTACAATGCCTACTGCCTGACCAGGTTCAGCTTTAGAATTATCATATAATTCCAAGCCCTTCTTACAAACACTTTCTATTCCTGCTTTACTTAGTTTAGAATTGAGTAGTGTGTCACTTACTATGGAAGTTAATCGAGGATTAAATGTCTTGGAATATTTTTTTGTTAATGATATAATTTCCTCCTTAGTTGCAACTTTACCAGAATCTATGATTCTTTGGGATTCTATTAATCTATTAATGTTAAATGCTTCACCATGATCACTTTTTGCAACATCTACTCCATCTTCCCCATACAAAAATTGTATAATATGCCTATGTGGATCCCTTACTGTCCCATCATATTCTAACTTGATATGTTCTAGTGCGTTGATCAATCTACGTTGCATATATCCACTTTGTTGTGTTCTTACTGCAGTATCAACAAGACCTTCTCTTCCACCCATAGCATGGAAGAAAAATTCTAAGGTCGAAAGACCATCTCGGAAATTAGATTTGACAAATCCATGTGAGTCAGGATTTTCATCATGTGTTTTGAAGTGTGGTAAAGTACGATTAGCATAGCCAGTATGTAGTCTTTTTCCACGTCTTGATTGTTGACCTAATGCACCAGCCATCTGACCTACATTCAATGCTGAACCTCTCGCACCGGTTGTAGCCATTATTTTTCCTGCATTATTGTCTTCAAGATTTGAATTTGCAGTAATACCTGCTCGATCTCTGGCTTTCGCTAACTCAAATGTAATCTTAGCCTCAGCTGTTTCAGTAACAGTCATTCCTCTAATTGGTCTAAGTTTTCCTTTATTTTTTTCATCTAGTATATCATAAACACCTTGATAGGTTGCTTCAATATCACTTAGAATTGCCTCTCGATCTTTATCGGAAAGTTCCAAATCAGAATAACCATAACTAAATCCATAATTAGTGATAAATTGTTTGATAATAATAAGAACTGAATTCAAGAAATCTTTGGCTTTTTCATTTCCATAATCTTTTGCAATTCTATGCAAAACACTTTCTGGTTCTTCTGCACCTATAGATGATTTATCTATGACGCCACTAATTAGCTCACCATTTTTAATTACAACATCTTGATTTGTTCCCTTTGTTCCTTTTGACCATTTGGAAGTCATAATATAATTAAAATCAGAAGGAAGAAAGATAGAAAATAGTTGTTTACCAGTATAAAATACTCCAGTTTTATTTTTAGATGCAGGTTCAGGTAACTTTCCTTTATAACCACCAAGCATAGCAAAATTAGTAAATTCTTGGCTAGTTAGAATTGTATCATCTTTAGTTAGAAGATATGCTCCAGTGATGAAGTCACGTAAACCGCCAATTATAGGACCGCCAAATCTTGGTGAAATTAACTGTTCTTGTACTCGCATTAATAATATAGCCTCAGCTCTAGCTTCCTCACTTTGTGGAACATGAAGATTCATTTCATCACCATCAAAGTCAGCATTGTATGGCGGACAAACCGAAGGATGTAATCGAAAAGTTTTTCCTGGAAGCACACGAACGTGATGAGCCATAATGGACATTTGATGAAGTGATGGTTGTCTGTTAAACAATACAATATCACCGTCTAGAAGATGTCTTTCTATGAGATATCCTGTTTCTATACTATCTGCGATGATTGATCTATCTTCTACAAAATCAAGTCTAATTTTTACACCATCAGGTCTGACAACATAATTTACGCCTGGAAATATACTTGGCCCATTAATAATTAGTTTTTTCAGTTTTTCAATATTCCATTCTGTTACAATCTCTGGAATTGTAAGTTTCATAGCAATAGGTATTGGTACGCCAACCTCTGACAAGTCCAAATTTGGATCTGGAGAGATAACAGTCCTACTTGAGAAATCAACTCGTTTTCCAGATAATGAACCTCTAAATCTACCCTCTTTACCTTTCAATCTTTGGGTTAGTGTCTTAAGTGGTCTACCAGAACGATGATGTGCCTGTGGAATGCCTGAAACTTCATTATCAAAATAAGTTGTAGTATGATATTGCAATAAATCAACGAGATCTTGAACAATCAAAGGTGGTGTTCCAGCTTCCTTGCTTTCTTTAAGTCGTTGATTTACTCTGATAATATCTACCATTTTATGTGTCAAATCATCTTCTGATCTGATTCCGGTTTCAAGTATAATGGAAGGTCTTACTGTAACAGGTGGTACAGGTAATACTTGCAAAATAAACCATTCTGGTCTAGCAGTAGTATGATCATAACCCAATAAGTCAAGATCATCATTAGTAATTTGTGAAAATCGCTCTCTTATTGTGATTGGAAGTAATCGATTTTCTCCTAATTCAGTTTTTTCTATGAAAATTGTAGGTTTTGTAAAAATTAAATCGTATTGGATTTTTCCACAATGGGGGCATTCCTTTTGTTTTTTTGCTTTTTCTAAAATTTGTTCAGGGATGCGCTTCTGGGAGATTATAGTATATGATGCCTTTTGTTTTTTCATATTTGTAAGTCTTTCAAGATCATCGCTAGGAATTTTTAATCTTGAACAGCTTCTACATGTACATAATAATAGTTTGTGAATATTGTCAATGAATGCTATATGAAGTACAGGTTCGGCAAACTCTATGTGGCCAAAGTGTCCAGGACATCTAGCAGAAGTATTACCACAACTCAAACATTTTTGTCCAGGCTCCAAGGTTCCAAGTCGTCCATCCATTAAACCTCCTTGTACTGACATTCCATCCTCATCATAAGTTTCAGGAGCAGTAATCTCAGCAACTGAATATTTTCTAATTTCACTTGGAGACCAAACAGAGAATCGAATTCCTTGAATAGATTTTATTGTTTCAATAGACATTATATTTTCTCCTTTATCATCAGACGTGGTGCGATGTTAAGACTTTGCATTTCTTGTAATAATAATTTGAATGCATATGCAACAGATACAGAGCTTACTTTTCCTTTATCACCACAAACTCTACAAACATACCTTCTTTGTTTAACGTCATGATATGCAACAAGTCCGCATCGTTCACATACAAAAATATCATCCTTATCAGATTCGTCAAGTAATCTATCTTTAAGAATCATAGATGCTCCATAAGCTATTATACAATCCCTTTCCATTTCTCCGAATCGTAAACCACCACCACGTGCTCTACCTTCAGTTGGTTGTTTGGTGAGCATTTGTACTTGTCCACGCGCTCTTGCATGTATCTTATCTGCTACCATGTGGTGTAATTTTTGATAATAGACAATTCCAATAAATACTTCAACAGGGAATGATTTACCAGTTCTGCCATCATACATTATTTCCTTACCAGAATATTTGAATCCGGCATCTTTCATGACGTCTCTTACTTGATCTATCTTTTCTCCTACAAAGGCAGAGCCATCAAATTTTGCCCCTCGCAGAGCCGCAGCTTTTCCTGTTATGGATTCCATCATCATACCAACTGTCATTCGTGATGGAAATGCATGAGGATTAATTAGAACATCTGGTGAAATTCCATCAGCAGTATATGGTAAATCTTCTTGTTTTGCTAAAATACCCAAAACACCTTTCTGACCATGCCTTGAAGCAAATTTGTCTCCAATTTCAGGAATACGCATATCCCTTACTCTTACTTTGAACATTTTTCCTCCTTCATTTGATTGTGTCATAACAATAGTGTCTACAACTCCATTTTCAGTTGGTCTAACACCTACAGAAGTATCACGTCTATAAGGCCCCTGAGATTCAAACTCACGATAATCTTCCATAAATCTAGGTGGGCTTGTTTTACCTATGAGAATGTCTCCACCTTTTACAGTGGATTCAGTTGCAACTATTCCATCTTCTTCCAATAATCTATATGATTTTTCACCTTTGTATCCTCTAATGTTTTCATCTGCATTTGGAATTTGAAAACTATCACGCATTCCTCCAGGATATTGTTTTGCCTCTGACTCGTATATTCTATAAAAGAAGGTTCTTCCCAATCCTCTATCTACTGATGATTGGCTTAATACAATAGCATCTTCAATATTATATCCATCAAAAGGTAACACAGCAACAACACAATTTTGTCCCGCAGGTCTTTTCTCTAAACCAAGAAGAGCCATCGCCTTCGTGGAAACAATTGGTGTTTGTGGATATAGCATAAAGTGCTGTCTAACATATGTACTAGTATTCATCATTGGCGTTGAAAAACCAAGACTTTGTTTTGCCATAGCAGATTCGTATGTATTTCGTGGAGACTGATTATGTTCAGGATATGGGATGATGGAAGCACCTGCACCTAATATTGCTGATGAGAATATCTCTAGATGAGTAAATTTCTTTGTATTTTTTTCATCAAATGTTATATCACAATTTTCTTCTTCATTTGCGTCTATAAGCTCAATTACACCCATACGAATTAAGTCAAGCCAAGAAACAAGTTTTTTTGAAGTTTTTTCAATAAGATCGTTTGTTAGTAGTGATTTACCATCTTTAATCAAAATAACAGGTCTCAAAACCCGTCCTGCATTACAATTTATGTATAATCTCTTTGTAGCACCTTCTTCTTCTGGAGTATGTAATGATATTCCAACATGTGAATTAATTTTATTATTTCTACGCAGTTCACGTAATGATGAAATCAGTTCATTGCCATCTGAGAAATAACCAATGAATTTTCCATCAAGGAAAACCCTCGTACCAGTTTTTTTCACAGAATTACTCACATCAAGAAAATCTGCTACTCCTAGCTCATCTAATTTTTGTCTTATATCTGAACTATCCACACTGGTAGAAATTATTGCAGATAATGCTAGATTCTTGACCAGACCACAGTTAGAACCTTCTGGTGTTTCACTAGGGCAAATCCTTCCAAAGTGTGTGGAATGTAGATCCCTTGCTTCAAAGTTTGGTTGGGTTCTGCTCAATGGTGACTGAACACGTCTTAGATGACTAATTGTAGAGAGATAATTGGTTCTATCAAGTAATTGTGTAATTCCAACTCTTCCACGTCCCCAATTACCTGTAGCAATTGCATTGTTTAGTTTATCACTTATTATACCAGGTCGAACTGCTGCAGCGACAGCATTAATACCTCTTTTTTGTCCAGAACGTTCAAGTTGATATTTCATGTCTCTAACTAAATTTCTAAATGCAGTTCTAAACAAATCTGCTAACATTTGTCCTGCAAATTTGATGACTTTGTTGCCATAATGATCTTTATCATCAATTTCAATCCATCCCAGTTTTAATTCAAGTAATTTACAAGCAGCTTCACCCAAAAATTGTGCCTTTTCTCTTCTGTTTTCAGGATGTTTACCTAAGTGTGGAAGTAAACCCCAATCCAATAATGTTTCTGCTCGTTTGATTTGGAATTCCTCTAACATTCCAGGTGCTATTCTTTTACTAATGTAAACAATAGCGTCCTTTGATGTGTTAACTTCAGTTTTTTCAAAAGAACTTTCCAGTTCAGACTGAATTTGATCAACAAGAGATACTGCATTAATAATTTCATCATTAGTTTCTAATCCAAGAGCACGAATCAGTGTAATTACTGGTATGTCAACTGGAGAACCTGGTATTTTTGCAACAATTAATCCATCATCTTTTAACACCAATTCTAATTTTGCACGGTATCCAACAATTGAAGAATAAACTTTTGCTTTGTGTATATACTTACCACCCACTTTGTCGGTATCGACAATAATCTTGTTGTATGATAAATCCTCTAATCCTACTATAACCCGTTCTGAACCGTTAATGATAAAATAACCACCAGGATCGTATTGATCCTCTCCATGATCAATTAGTTTTTGTTCTGTAAAACTTCGTAAGATACAAGC